>DMCJ01000171.1 GCA_003446735.1 Lachnospiraceae bacterium
ACAAACATTAGCAAGATTTGTCTTACTCATTTATATTCAAATATAATGTTCTACCGCTCATCTCGACAAACGAGAATTTGAATTACTCTCTAACAAGTGCATACATTTTCATATCAACGATATTGCCACATTTCACAGCATTAATCCTTCGGTACTCTGTAGAATCTCCCACTGATTCTTTCGGACTTGAATACATTGATAAATGCGTCCGGCTCCGCATCTCTTATTGCTGTTACAACCTTGTTGACCTCATTACTCGAAACTATTGAATACACAACCTTCTTTTCATCGTGTTCATAAGATCCTTCTCCTTCAATGATGGTGGCTCCATGATGTGAGAGATTAAATATGATCTCAGTTACAAGGACCGGTTCCTTCGTGACAACAAATATTGTCGATTGCTGGTATTTCCTATATAGAACACGGATAGTCATAGTGGATACATACTGGAAAATGATGGAATACAGAGCCTTATCCCATGAGAACAAAAATCCGGCGATAGTCAGGATGATTACATTGACTATTAGCACAACATTAAAAGAATCAATTCCGTTTTTCTCAGAAAGATATATGGCAACAAAATCTGTTCCTCCGCTCGTTGCGTCAGCAAGAAGGCACAAACTGATGGCCACGCCGTTGATCAGTCCGCCAAAGATACATATCAGAAGTATATCTTTGGTCAGCGTATATGACGGTATAAGATCTGTCAGGATACCGGTAAGAAGTATGACAACACAGGACAGGGCGGTGAATTTCTTACCTATAAATTTGAAACCTATATATATGGGTATTGCATTGATAAGTATATTTACCGGTGTGTAGGGGATACTAACGGAAAAGAATTTGTCAAAAATCTCCTGTATCAGGAGCGTAAGTCCTGTTGCCCCTCCCGGAATCAAACCGCCCGTATGCACAAAGGTTTTGATATTTACGGCAAATATGAACGAGGCAATGACTATCACAAAGACTCGGGCAGCTATATTTGTTTCCTTTTTCGGAAAATTATCCTGTTCGTTCTTCTGCATATTTTCTCCTGCGTTTGCCACTGTTTTCATTTTATCACATATGCATCAGCGTAAAGAGTATAATAGGTTTCTCCTCTAAATCCATATATTATTTCTACATTTATAGGAAAAAACCGTCAATAATTACCTGCCTAAATCTTGATATTTTACATACATTTAGACACGCTATCTAAAAAGATGCGGATTAGTCTTTGTTGCATTTAACTGTAAGTTATTGTTTATCCGTTACGAGTTCTTAAAAAACTCTTTCGTCCGTTTACATACATCAATCATCGTTTCATCTGACGGTAAGTGTTTACTGTCTATTTCTACCGTAGTAATAGGTTCCGCAAAGATTTCTCTTGCCTTACTGAACACTCTGTCTGCCGGAAAGAAAATATCATTTTTCGATGCAATTATGAGAAGCGGCGCTTTAAAAGGCATCATTTCACTCTTCTTATATTCCCTTGGCGGCCTCATCTCCATCTTATAAGAGGACATCATAATATCACAAAAATCTCTCCATACCGGATCACCTTTTCCGCCCATGGTCTCGATCACTGCATCAAGCGTTTTCACAGAAGGACAAAAATAGTATTTCATAAACGGAACGACCATCTTGCCCAGCATAGGCAGTATCGGACCATGCGCTATCCCTGACGGAACCAGAAGCAAAGCGCTTTGAATCGTCTCAGGATACCTCTTGGCAAATGAAAGAAACATAGAGGAACTGTAGGAAGAGACAACGAAAGATATCCGTTCTTCTTTGTAATGATCCAATACTTCCTTAATCCACAGTCCGTACTCATCCTTCTTGTTGCTTATATTCCTGTATGGAGCACTTTTCCCGGGCATCCCGATCACATCCGGCGCAATGATACTGTATTCTTCCAGCAAAGGATGAAACAGTTTCAGATTTAATGTTGTGATACCGTTTCCCCCATGTATTGTACAAATCCTTGGCTTTTCAGGATCTCCGACGAGAAGACAATGGGTTTCGCCAAAAGAAGTATCAAAACAATCTTCCGAGTACGGCACGTCAAGTAATTCAAGAGTTTTATCGTAGAACTCATGCATCTTCTTCATGCCGTCTTCATTTTTGTAAACGAACTTACCCTTTTTAACATTGATCATAATGCGTTATACCGTAAGATAAATTCCCCGAAACGTCAGTGATCCTCACGCACTTATTATCAAAATACCTAAGATCCATCCCTTATTTCCCTGTTATTCCAGTAATCCGCCATGAAACACGCATTCATATACCTTTCGATTGCCCTGATATATCTACTCGTAAAAAGAAACGCATATTATGCCATACGTCGTCCGCAGGCTATATAGAACAGAGGAGCCGCCGGGGCCCCAAACACCGTATTTACATATGATAAGAGCGTACTGACGCTTGAATACGCAGCAAGTTTTTCTGCTCCCATCCTGGCAAAATAAATATTACCAATAACATTTCCGACTACCGAAACAAAAGCCAGCAGGATCGAAAGGAAGATAAGCACTATTACCGTGAAATTATATCCGTCTTTT
This sequence comes from Lachnospiraceae bacterium, assembly GCA_003446735.1. Classification (GTDB taxonomy): domain Bacteria; phylum Bacillota; class Clostridia; order Lachnospirales; family Lachnospiraceae; genus UBA2882. The sequence continues at coordinate 2,544 of DMCJ01000171.1, forward strand.
GCGGAAATACAGTAAAATACGATATAGATGATCAGCTGCAGGGCCATAAAGATCAACACAGGCGGGATCACGGGCGAATCCGGTTCAAATGCTCTTCCTATAAATATGGGCATCAATGTCTTCTGCATAAAAACCATCCCAAAGCCTGTCACTACAGCTATCGTTTGAAGGATCATTGCCGCTAAAGCCAGAACATTAACATATTTCTTATTCATTTTTGTCTCCTCTTTTTTATTTGCTTACTCCTAAATAATACCACTACAGGGCTTTTTTATAAACACTTATCTCTTATGATGTATTAAGCCATAAAAGCACCGCTTTTTTTTGGCAAAGGCAAGGGAGCTGTAAGATCTCAGCTCCCTTGGCATTTCAATAAAATTATATATTTCCGAATTATACATAGGCGTTCTTATACGACCGAGTTTTCATATAAAGAACCTTACCTCCTCTTTTATACGCTCGCGTATGGTGCGTCCGTCGATATTTATAAGTATATCCTCATCTTCGCTTACGGCAAGGAATCCGGGAGAAAACTTAAGCGCATAATCTCCTGTACCGAGGTCTCCCAACTTATGATCCGGCACATTCACATACCATTCCCCTTCATCATCGGTATTTATGAAAAGTCTGGCCAGATACTTCTTCCTGCCTTTATCATCAAGCCCAAAAAGGATCGCACTCCTTTTAAAATAGAACAGCCACAGGTAGAGTAAGAGCCCGAGAAGTCCCATTACTATAAGAAATGCTATAAGCGCTACTGCTACTTTTTGCGGAGCGGACATCTTCTTTTCTTTCTTTTCTATGCTATCCGCTTCTTTTGTATTATCCGAAAGCAGTTCATCCGGCTTTACTTCGGTGACAGTTTCCTTTTCCTCTTTTAACACACGGTTTATCTTATCTCTTACCGTATCATCTGTATCATCCGTCCTGTCAGGATCTGAAACAGGATCTCCTTCGGAATCGTTATCGTTTTTTTCCTTATCTGTCTTATCCTCATCCGACCTCTTTTTCTTCAGCGGTTTTTTTGTATTATCTATGTTCTTTCTATCAGTGTCGGCTATTGATATAAACGGATCGTTATTTACGGCATTATCATTTACATCCGAGTTGTATGCCGCAGGTTCTCCCGCAGAAGGGGCCGGAACATTATCACCGGTATCTTCGCGCTTATCATCGTTACCGGACGGAGGGTTCCCGTTGCCATTGTCTCCGCTCCCGTCTCCGTTCCCGTTGTTTCCATTCCCGTTGTTTCCGTTGTCACCATTGCTGCCGTTTCCGCCGTTGTTGTCTCCATTTCCTTTGTTTCTGTCATCGTCATTCCCGTTATCGTTATTTCCGTCACCGTTACCGTTGTTTCCGTTATTACCGTTTCCTTCATCCTTCTTCTTTATCTCGGTGACTTCTATCTTATCGTCATCACGCTGATCGAGCCTGTCCCTCACAAGGATCTCAACTTCGCCGTTCTTATCGGCAATGTATGTATTATCCTCCTGCCAGGTCTTTCCTCCGTCAAAGGAATATGGCTTATCATCAAGGCCGCTTCCTCCTTCGTTATCCGATGCGGTTACGGTGATCCTGACATTTCCGTCCTCAAGGACCTCCTTTTTTACCTCATCTATCTTTGGCGGCGTATTATCAACATTATCTATCGTAAAATTATCCTGGACTTCATTTCCAAGTGCATCACGCACTCTAATTATGTAAACCCCATTTTCGCTTATCGTGATCTCATTTTCGCCATACCATCCGTCATCCGGATGACCGTACGGGGTCTCATGCAGTCCGCTTCCTTCGTCCGAAGCATCTATCGTGACTTTAACGCTCTTTGCGAAACCATCCGTGCTTTTTGTGACGGAATTAATGACGGGAGGCGTATTATCTATATTATTTACGGTAATGCTCTTTGTGGACATGTTATTAAGTCCGTCCCTTACTTTCACCGTATAAGTCCCGTTTTCCGTAACCTCGTATTTGGGCGATGCGACCCATGAGGTGTCATACATGTATGGAATATTATGTAAACCACAGCCGGAGTCGGCAGCTCCCACCGACAAGGTTATCTTTTTTGCATAGGACAAAGTATCAGCCGTAAATGTGGAGATGACCGGCGATACAGTATCTATGCAGGATACGGTAACGCTCTGCCTTGTGCTCACATTTCCCGTCTTATCAAAAGCCTCAGCTGAATATGTCCCGTTAGTTCCCACTTCAAAAGAACCTGTAAAATTCGGATTGTCCGCCGAGTTGGTCAGCGTCTTTATAAGCGTACTGCCCTGATATATCCTTATGCCGGCCGGGAAAGACTGGCTGTCGTTTGCGGCTGCGGTTATGAGCGCCTTGTTTCCCCATTTTGAGCCGTTTGCCGGATTGGTGACTACCGAAGATGTCGGAGCGGCACTTAAGGAAACTCCCGGAGCTGCCTTATCTATGCAGGAAACGCTCACGCTTACCCGGGAACTTATATTACCCACCTTATCATAACTTTCGGCAGAATAATTTCCGTTTTCGGTAACAGTAACATTTCCGGAAAGCACGGTATCGTTGGATGAATTTTCTATTGTCTTTATCAGGACTCCGTCCTTATAGACTCTTATCCCGCCCGGGCGCGACTGGTTATCCTCGCTCCGGACATTTATCACGGCTGATGTCCCCCATCTGATGCCTCCCGATGTTACCACAGTTCCCGAAGGGGCTGCCGAGATATTAACAAAAGGGGCACTCCTGTCTATCGTAGGATTAGTCGTTACGGGTACATTCTTAAGATCCGCATAATACCAGACATGAGCATTATCTCCGCGCTCTTCGGATATATGGATATATGCTCCGCCGGCCGGATTATAGCAATAGGCTATATAATTCGGGATCTCCGATAATGATCCGGCATTAAAGCTGCAGGATACGGTCTGAAGATTTTCATGTACGCTCCCTACAAGGCTCCCTCCGTTTATGACACCAAGATTAAGAGCGCCGTCCTCCCATATCGTTCCCGAGGGGCAATAGCAGAAATGACATCCGCCTGAAGGATCTATGGAAGACCCCGTGTAGAAAAATCCTCCGAGTGCATCATAAAAAGCTACCCATTCTGCTGTAACCGAGTAATCCACTCTGTAACCGCCCAAGGTCGTATAGCCGTTGGCGCCGGTAGATGAATTAAGCTCGGTTATGGTCACATTCCCGCCCGCAGATGCTCCGGTCATGGCATAATTATAGGCATGTACATCTAACGCGCAGTACGAATTGACCGTCAATACCGCAAATAATATGATACTTAAGATCATTCTCGCCCTTTTTTTACGAGATAGATCAAATATTCTGTTTTTAAAGATCTGCATTCAAATTTCCTCCTGAAAAATACGCACAAACATACGCATCCGGAAGGCTTGAAACTCAGAATGAAAAATTGGCGAAACGCCGGATATTGCTAATTGTCAGATCGGTGTAAAACAGACTCTATCACAATCGCCACGGAATGTAAAGAATTTTTTTAAAAAACCAATTATTATTTTTCGGGATATTCAAGAACACCTGTAACGTAAACCTGAAGGTAAAGTATGGTCATGAATTCTTCTTTTCTTTCGGGAAGCACGTAAAATCCATATCCCTGGCCGTATGCAGCATTATCATCCCTGTCCCCTATAAGGATGCGCTTAAGGACTTTCCTTCCGGCTTCGGGTGTAAAATGGCTGGTCTCATACCAGAATTCGGGATACTGGCTTATCTCGTTATATCCGCTGAAATTATAAAAGGGTGTGATATCGCAAAGCCCGTTCAGAAAGATGAGGTAACCCTTCTGAACGCTTCTTTCATATGTTTTGATATAGAGAGGATTTGTAAATACCGTAAGCTTGATGTCATACTCCTTACAGATATCGCAGAATTCCTTTATGTCGGAAAGAGCTTTTTCAATATTCGGAGAATAATAATCCGCCCAATAGGGATCCTTAAAGTCCTCATCGGTTGCAGTCCTTACTATATCAAGATCCTCGCACCCCGTAGAATACATTCTTTTTTGCAGTGCACTATCATCACCTTCATGACCGAGAATGACCTTAAGCGCATTAAAGGTCGTCACACTGTCCATATATGAGATATAGAAATCCTTTTTTTCCTTAAGTCCTCCCTGGAAAGGATATTCCTTTCTGTAGAGCACATCATCGTGATCTTCTTCACTTACGAGAAAGGCGATATTATCGACACTTAAAAACACCTGTTTCGGAATTTCTCCTCCGGCAATAAGTGCCTTTAATGTATTTACCTGCTCCGAGGGGATGGCTTCCGAATAGGAAAGATTATACCAGTTTCCGTCCGGCAGAACAGATACGTCATAAAAGCCCGCTCTCGATGATCCGAACAGATAAGAATCATATTCATCCTTATGATCGAGCACGAATTTTGTCTTGATATAATTCTTATTTGGCTCAACTCCGTTGTCCCTTATGTTCCCCGCATGAAAAACATTATACGGATCCGTAAGGACATTAAACGGTATGATGAGCATCCCTAAAAGCAATATGAATATTATGAATTTAAGCGTGAACCTCTTCATAAATAACACCCGTTAGAAATTAAAATATATAAACTCCTGACTTCCCGAAACATGCAGTCTTACAAGAAGTATGGTCACAGCCACTGCAAGATAGATGGCAAATCTGAATACTGCATGAAGCTTATCTAACTTATTTACAGCTTCAATTTTGCTCCTTACTTCATAAGGCCCTGACAGATCTGCAGGCTCTTTCTGCTCTGCGGCATCAGGTTTTTTCTCAAGTTTTTCTTCGTATACATCATATATAAATACAAGGAGCACACCGAGTATTATAAGTATCATATTACCCCTTGTCATCTCGAGCTTCAGATAAGCAAGATGAGGCGATAAGTCATAAAACAGATTCCCGATCATGACAATTGCATCGGAAAGATTTTCCGCTCTGAAAAATACCCATGCAAATGCCGCAAGGATAAATGTAACAATCTGTCCTAATATCTTAGGGAGCTTTTTCCCTTTTAATATGGTCCTTTTTATCATCCTGTCAAAGATCTGGAATATGCCGTGAAAAAGGCCCCAGATGATGAAATTAAGCCCGGCGCCATGCCATATTCCGCTTACGAGGAAGGTAATAAGAAGATTTAAATAAGTCCTTACCTTTCCCTTTTTGCTTCCGCCGAGCGGGATATAAACATAGTCACGCAGCCACTCAGATAAGCTTATATGCCATCTTCTCCAGAATTCCCCTATACTTTCGGAAAAATAAGGGCGCTTAAAGTTTATCGCACTTCTTATGTTAAAGAGCGCCGCACAGCCCCTTGCTATCTCGGAATACCCCGCAAAGTCCATATATATCTGTATCGTATAGAAGATCATTGCAATGATCGAAGAAAGTCCCATGAAAGATCCGGGAGATGCAAAGACCCTGTCCGTATATATGCAAAGCGTATTTGCCACAACGATCTTCCTGAAAAGGCCCAAAAGGATGAGCCTTAAGCCAAAAACCGCGCTTTCTTCATTAAAATCCGTCTCTTTCTTTAGTTCCGGTATCAGCTTATCCGCCCTGTTTATAGGGCCGGCCAGAAGATCCGGCATGAAGTTCAGATATAAAAAGACGTATACCCATTTCTTTTCGGGCTCGTACTTTCCTTTATATACGTCATAAAGATAGCTTATCGATTTAAAGAAATAAAAGGATACCCCGACCGGAACGGCTATATTTCCTTTAAAGGAAGGTAAAAGTCCGCCGTATTTAAAGAACACAAGAAGTGCCACCGGGATGATCATACCTGTGATAATTGCCGGCTTTTTCCCGGAAAGTGCCGCAAAGTATGTTATAAATGATATAAGGATAAGAAGTATGACCGCATAGGGCGAAAAAGTAAGATAAAAAAGATAACCTGCGATAAGTAAAACAAAAGGCCTACCCTTAACAGGAATAAGCCAGTATATATAGAATAATATGCATACAAATAACGCAAAAGATAGCGACGTAAACTGCATGACTTAAATGCTCTCTCCGTCCTCTTCGTCAGCAATGGCAGCGGAAGCAGCAGAAGAAACAGCCGATACCACAATGACTGCCACAATGACTACAAAAAGGATAAGTGCCAATATTCCGAACAATAAAAACTCCATGATCTTAACCTCCGCTCTCAATTATATCATCCCTTACCGACCTTGACAAGCACGCGCGCTCTAAATTATGATTAATCTGTTATGAAAGAAAAGACCCTTAACTACCTTAAAAATACAGCAGTGGCACTTGTTATAATCATGTCTTTCCTTGCCTGTATCAGCAAAACGCTTACGGGATTTGACATAGATGAATCCTATGCTGTCGTCCTGCCTTTAAGACTTATCCAGGGAGATATCCCCTTTAAAGACATGTGGGAAGTCCATCAGACTTCGGTCTTTCTTCCTTTTATATTCGTAAAGCTCTATTCTTTTTTTGTTCCTTCATTTGAAGGTCTTGTCATATTTTTAAGGATATGCGCTCTTATCATCCACCTTATCATAAGCATATATCTCTACTTTATGATAAAGAAGCTTTTCCCCGAAACGGATAAGCTCATACCTTTTCTGTTTTCCGCGGGATATTTTAACTTCTTTCCCAAATGGATGATGAACATCGACTTCTCCATGGAGCAGCTCTGGTTTTATACTCTTCTTTCTGTCAGCCTGCTTCTTTTTTTCAATGAAGAAGATAGAAAACGAAAAGCCGTCCACATGCTCTTATCCGGATTCTTTCTTGCCTTTGATGTCCTCGCCTATCCGGGTATGCTGATCCTCTTTCCCGTGATCATAGTGATGCTCTTTAAGGATAACAAGCGATATATAATCCACCTGATCCTCGGCTGTTTCATACCGGCTCTGGTGTTTATGACCTTCATCCTTCTTAATATGGATGTGAGTTCTTTCATACATTCCCTTACCATGGTGTTCATGGACGGCACCCACAAATTCAACTTTTCGCAAAAACTGTTCCTCTATGGTTCCCAATGGGCTCGCGTACTGCTCGAAGCCTTGATATTACTGGCTCCGGCGATCCCGGTCTCCGAAGTCATCATTTTCATATTAAACCGTAAGATAAATAAAGACTCTGCCGACAACAGTGTAAAGGACGAAAAAGAGCGCCAAAACGGTGACGGCTTTAAACTATTCGCAAAAAACAGGCTTTTTATGTATATGATAACATTTGAGATCCTATGGTCCGCCTTTATTATCTGTGCAAAGCTCTTCGTTCCCTGGGGTCCTTTCAGGCTGCAGACCAGGTATATAATAGGATTCGCCCTTGTATTTCCGCTTGTTCGCATTTTATTAAATCAGAATTTAATAAGAATGTTTTATCTCCAGCTTTTTGCTTTCGTCGGAATACTGATCTCGTCAAATGTAGGTCCGTCATCAAGTTCTTCCTATCTCGTGATCGGAAATCTGATGTTTGCCTCTCTTCTGATCGAGGTCACCGGAAAACAGGTCTACTCTTCGCAAAAACATGACATTTACCGTGTTTTATCGATAACGGGCGCATTTTTATTCATCTTCAGCCTTATCATGTGTAAGGGCTTTTATATGAGAAATACCGAATATGTTCCCGGGGATATAACCGCTCCCCTTTCAAAAATGGAAGTCGGTCCGCTTAAGGGCATATATGTCCATACCGAAGATAAGGAGCGCTTTACGGATAACTATGATACGATACAGGCAAATACAACTTCCGATGATCAGATGCTCTTTATGGGCACGGAGACACTTAGCTGCATTTACGGAAACGGAAGCTTCGTGATCCCCACTACTATAAGCACCCCTGCCTTTAATGAGCAGTGGATCGCATATTTTAAAGAAAACCCCGACAAGATCCCGACGGTCGTATTTATCGCAAAGAATACGATCGATGACCGCGATCTGTTCTTTTCCGAAGATCCATTCGGATTCTTCCTCGAAGAATACTTCGATATCTCCGAAATGAAAGAGACCGAATATCTCTGTATCCTTCACCGCTGAAAAGAAGATATCCTGCCCGGTTTATTCTCGTCACTCTATCCAAATCAATCATCCTTTTTTTGTGTATTTTTTCCCACTGATTCATGCTATAATTATTAGGTACGGTTACAGGCGAAAGCCAAAAAAGAGAAGGAAGGTATTTCATATGGTTTCGACTATTCTTGCTATCGTATTCGCGATCGCTGCAGGTGTATTTTTGTTCTTATTTTTTAATGAAAAAAATAAACCCGCTCCCATCGATCCGGTCCAGGCAGCCACAAAAGAGATCTTAAATCATGATGTCGGCGCCGTGCTCATTGTTTCGGATTCCGATAAAGTTGTTTTCTACAATAATGAATTCGAGCTTCTTTTCCCGAAGATAGCCACAACGGAGACACTCGCGGATTACCCGGCACTTACCAAGCTTTTTACTTCCAAGGAATATGTTTCCGATGAATTTTCCAAGATATACGAGATGCGTTCAGAGTGGATGCAGAGCGGTCCTTTCTCAGGCCGTTTCGTATGGTTCCAGGATATAACGGACCATTACCGCACCAACAAACGACTTCAGGAGCTTGCCGACATGGCTGATGCAGCCAATAAGGCCAAGTCCAATTTCCTTGCAAATATGTCCCACGAGATCCGTACTCCTATTAATACGGTCCTCGGTATGGACGAGATCATAATAAGAGAAGCCACCGAGCAGCCCATTGTCGGCTATGCCGAGAATATAAGGGATGCCGGCACGACGCTCCTCTCCCTTGTAAACGACCTCTTAGACTTCTCCAAGATCGAGTGCGGACGTATGGAGATACTTCCCGTTGAATACGAGATAGCCAATGTCCTTACCGAAGTAATGAACATGATAGAGATCA
>DMCJ01000048.1 GCA_003446735.1 Lachnospiraceae bacterium
CGGTCAGATAGTGGATGTAATAGGAATAATAGAGAGCCGCTTTGATCGTATGAGCAAGTCTCATAAAAAGATCGCAACATACATTTGCGAGCATTACGATCAGGCGGTTTTTATGACGGCTGCCCAGCTTGGCAAGGAGGTAGATATCTCCGAGTCCACGGTGGTCCGTTTTGCGTCGGGACTCGGATTTGAAGGCTATCCGGAATTTCAGGATGCTCTTGAACTCTGGGTGAAGAATGCATGGAACGGCGTTACCAAGATCAATCTTAAATATGGACGCAGTACACAGTCGGAAGTATTGACCGGAGTGTTCAACAGCGATATCGAAAAGATGGCGGACACTTTGGAAAACATGGATCCCGATGCTTTCGAAGCTGCCGTCAATATGATATGGAATGCGAAAAAGGTCTATATTGTGGGCATCAGGAGCTCTGAGCCGCTTGCGGATTTTCTTGGGCTTTATCTTTCAATGATAAGAGATGACGTTGTACTGGTTCGGTCAACGAATGTAACGGAGATCTTCGAGCAGATGATAAGGGTCAATGAGGACGATTGTGTGATAGGAATAAGTTTTCCCCGTTATTCAATGCGTACCCTTAAGGCCATGGAATTTGCTAACAACCGTAATGCTAAAGTTGTTACAATAACAGATAATATTCATTCACCGATGAAATTATATTCAACCTGTAATCTGTGCGCCAGGAGCGACATGATATCTATCGTCGATTCTCTTGTCGCGCCGCTCAGTCTTATAAATGCACTCGTTGTTGCGCTTTGCTTAAAGGATCCCGAGAGGATAGAGAAGAATTTAAGGACTCTGGAGCAGACCTGGAACGATTATCAGGTATATATGAACGATGAGATAAACTATATAACGGACGATCCTCATTTAAAGGATCCCTTCAACAAAACGATCTGATATGAAAACAGTTGTCATTGGCGGAGGACCTGCTGGCATGATGGCTGCGATAAGCGCGGCTCATGCCGGAAACGAAACGGTCCTTATCGAAAAAAACGAAAAACTCGGGAAAAAGTTATTTATTACCGGAAAAGGGCGATGTAATCTGACGAATACGGCAGATACAGATCGCCTGTTTTTTAATATTGTCAATAATCCGAAATTCATGTACAGCGCAATTTACGGTTTTGACAATAACGCTGTATGGGAATTTTTTGAAAATGAAGGACTGAAACTTAAAGAAGAAAGAGGCGGAAGGGTCTTTCCTGTATCGGATAAATCTTCGGATGTTATTAAAACACTCGAAAGGGCGCTGAAAAAGGCCGGGGTTAAAGTGTGTCTTAATACCGAAGCAGATAAGGTGATCTCCGGATCCGGAGAAAGAATTAAAGGCGTAGTTTTATCGGATGGGAAAAAACTTGATGCCGACAATGTCGTTATCGCAACAGGCGGTCTTTCATATGCATCAACCGGTTCTACGGGAGACGGTTATAAATTTGCAAGGTCGCTTGGACACAGCATAATTAAGCCGGTCCCCGCACTTGTCCCGCTTATCATAAAAGAGGATTTCTGCAGACAGTTATCGGGACTTTCGTTAAAGAATGTAGAGCTCAAGGTGATACGAAACGGTAAGGAAAGCAAGCCTCTTTTTAAAGACAGGGGCGAGATGCTCTTTACTCATGAGGGCATAAGCGGACCGCTTGTATTAAGCGCGGGAAGTTATATAAATAAGGCTCTTAATAAAGATGCGGATAAAAAAAGCGGATCCAAAGACGGCTTAAATGAAGGCGATACCAAAAAGGATATCGTGATATCTGTCGATCTAAAGCCTGCGCTTTCGCCGGAAATGCTTAACGACAGGATAAGAAGGGATCTTGTAAAGTATTCAAAAAAAGAGTTTAAGAACTCGCTGAGTGACCTTCTTCCTTCAAGTCTGATCCCGGTCGTGGTAAGGCTTTCTGATATAAGCCCCGAAAAGCAGAGCGCCCAGGTAAACGGTGAGGAAACAAGGCGTCTTGCTGCGCTGTTAAAAGATTTAAGACTCCATGTGGAGAAAACTGCCGGCTTTAATGAGGCGATAATAACCGGCGGCGGAGTTAATGTAAAAGAGATAGATGCATCCACGATGGAGTCCAAGCTTATAAAAGGCCTTTATTTTGCGGGCGAAGTGATCGACGTTGATGCACTTACCGGCGGATATAATCTTCAGATTGCCTGGTCTACCGGGCGCCTGGCAGGACTTTCTTGCGCCGGGGACTGAATTAAATTATAATGATCCACGTAAGGAACGGGAGGAATAGATATGGCATTTGCGATAGCGATAGACGGACCTGCTGGAGCAGGAAAAAGTACGATAGCAAAGATCGTGGCAAAAAAGATGGGCGCGATCTATGTGGATACCGGCGCGATGTACCGCGCGATAGCCCTTTATCTTATAAGAGCGGGCATATCGGCCGATGATAAGGAAGGTATCGAGAAAAGCTGCGATGATGCCTCGGTGTCCATAGAATATAAAGACGGGGCACAGATCGTCATCTTAAACGGCGAGAACGTAAATGACTACTTAAGGAGCGAGGAAGTGGGAAACATGGCTTCCAAAAGTTCTGCAAACGGGAAGGTAAGAGAAAAGCTCGTTTCTCTTCAAAGAGAGCTTGCAAAGACCAAGGACGTCGTTATGGACGGAAGGGATATAGGCACGGTCGTTTTGCCTTCCGCAGACCTTAAGATCTATCTTACGGCCAGCGCAAAGACGAGGGCGCAAAGAAGGGCAAAGGAACTGATCGAAAAAGGCGAAGAGGCGGATATAAACATTATCGAAAAAGAGATAATCGAAAGAGATGAAAGGGATATGACAAGGGAGATATCGCCGCTTAAAAAGGCGGATGATGCGATAGAGATAGATTCTTCCGACATGTCCATAGAAGAGGTCACGGATAAGATAATTTCTCTTGCCGGGAAGGAATGATCATGGCAAAAACGCTTGTTGCTAAGACTGCGGGCTTTTGCTTCGGAGTGGAGCGGGCCGTAAATGCGGTATACGAAGAACTTAAAAAGGGCGGAAGTATATATACTTACGGGCCTATCATCCATAATGACACCGTGGTAAATGACCTTAAGGAAAGAGGTGTCGGTATAATCGATTCTCCCGAAGGACTTAAGGAACTTGCCGAAAAAAGACAGGGATCCGAAAATGTAAAGGTGATCATAAGGTCTCACGGGGTAAAAAAAGAGATATATGATCTTATCGAAAAAAACGGTCTTGAGATAATAGATGCCACCTGTCCCTTTGTTAAAAAGATTCATGATATCGTCGCTAAAGAAAGCAGGGAAGGACGCACAGTAATCATCATCGGAGCCGCCGATCATGCGGAAGTTGAAGGCATAACGGGATGGTGCGAGAAAGCGCCGATCGTTATCTTTAATAAAGACGAAGCCGAAAACTTAAGTTTGAAAGAAGGCACAAAGATAAGCGTAGTCTCGCAAACCACATTTAATCACAATAAATTTCAAGAATTAGTTGAAATTATTTCAAAAAAAGGGTATGATATAAATGTTGTAGACACGATCTGCAACGCTACATCGGTGCGCCAAAAGGAAGCCGCAGAGCTTTCGGAGAAGGCGGATGCGATGATAGTCATAGGCGGTGCACATTCGAGCAATTCCCGTAAATTATACGAGATATGTGCAAAAAGGTGTAAAGATACATTATTTGTCAGCGATGTTGATGATCTTAACGAAAAATACAAAGATCATTTTAAAGACAGGAGGGTTGATCTTATAGGTATCACCGCGGGGGCTTCCACCCCAAAGAAAATCATTGAGGAGGTTCAAAACGATGTCGGATCTTACGTTTGAACAAATGCTGGAAGAATCTTTTGAAAAAAACAATAATATCAGGAGCGGAGAGATCGTTGAGGGAACGATAATAGACGTAAAGCCGGAAGAAGCCATTCTCAATATCGGATACAAGTCAGACGGAATCTTATCGAGAAACGAATATACAAACGAATCCAATACAGATCTTACTACTGTTCTTAAAGTCGGAGACACGATGGAAGTCAAAGTCTTAAAAGTCAACGACGGCGAAGGACAGGTCATTTTATCCTATAAGCGCCTTGCTCTTGAGAAAGGAAACAAGCGCATTCAGGATGCATACGAGAACAGAGAAGTCCTTACCGCTAAGGTCGTCGAAGTCAAGGAAGGCGGTATCGTAGCCGTTGTGGATGAAGTAAGGATCTTCATTCCCGCAAGTCTTGTCTCAAATACCTACGAAAAGGATCTGACCAAGTACAACGGTCAGGAGATCGAGTTCATAATCACCGAATATAATCCCAAGAGACGCCGTTACATCGGTAACAGAAAGGTTATCCTTAACGAGCGCAGAGCCGAGCAGCAGAAGGAGCTCTTCGAGAAGCTTCATGTCGGCGACATAGTAGAAGGTGTAGTTAAGAATGTCACTGATTTCGGTGCTTTCGTGGATCTCGGCGGTGCAGACGGACTCTTACATATCTCCGAGATGAGCTGGGGAAGAGTTGAGAATCCCAAGAAGACATTCAAGGTCGGAGACAGTTTAAAGGTCCTTATCAAGGATATAGAAGGAACAAAGATCGCCTTAAGCCTTAAATTTGACGATACAAACCCCTGGAAGGACGCTTCCAGCAAATATGCCATCGGTAATGTAGTTAAAGGCAAGGTGGCAAGAATGACCGACTTCGGTGCATTCATCGAGCTTGAAGACGGAGTTGACGCTCTCCTTCACGTATCCCAGATCTCCAAGGATCATATCGAGAAGCCCTCAGATGTCCTTAAGAACGGAGATGAAGTTGAAGCTAAGATCGTTGCTTTTGACGAGAACGATCACAAGATAAGCTTAAGCATCAAGGCTCTCCTTCAGAATGACGAAGAAGAGGAAGAAGATGCGGATGTTGTTTCCGTGGATGTTGAAAAGGTTATCGCCGAAGAGGAAGAATAAAGATAATCTGACACGAAAGGAATAAAAATGCCTGCTACCGATTACGAATACTTCAAGAAGGCGGTTTTTGATCTTACACGTATAGATTTAAACGCTTATAAAGAAAAGCAGATGAAGCGCAGGATAGATACGCTCATCAAAAAGAACGGTGTAAAATTTGAAGATTATCCCACATATGTTGCTCTTTTAAAGAAAGACAAAGATAAATTCGATGAATTTGTCAATTATCTTACGATAAATGTTTCCGAATTCTACAGGAATCCCGAGCAGTGGACATATATGGATAAGGTTGTTATCCCGCAGCTTCTGAAAGATTTCGGAAAGAACTTAAAGATATGGTCTGCAGCCTGCTCCACCGGTGATGAGCCCTACTCGCTTGTTATGGCTTTATCGAAGCATATTCCTTTAAACCAGATCAACATTCTGGCCACCGATATAGACAATCAGGTCATCGAGAAAGCCAAAGCCGGATTATACAGCGCAAAGAGCGTTGCTTCGGTTCCCGCAGATCTTAAGAAGAAATACTTTACACAGGTAGGTCCTTCTTATCAGATCTCGGATGAGATAAAGGCTAGAGTGCGTTTCCAGAAGCACAATCTTTTAAGGGATACATATCCCACAAACATGCATTATATAGTCTGCAGAAATGTGCTCATTTATTTTACGGAGGAAGCAAAGGATGAAGTCTTCAGGAAATTCTATGCATCCCTTGTAAGCAAAGGAGTATTGTTCATAGGCAGCACGGAGCAGATCACAACATACAGGGAAATGGGCTATACAAGAAAAGATTCGTTCTATTACGAAAAGCCCTGACCGGATCTTGATTTCGTTTACGGGCGCATTCTTCGGAATGCGCTTTTTTTAAAGGCAGGAGAATAATGAAGATCATAGAAGACAGACTTAAAGGATATCCGTCAGGGTATTCGGATAACGAGAGGTTTGATCCCGAAAAGACCGTTTTTCTTGATATTGAGACAACGGGTTTTTCGGCTAAGATAAATGTGATATATGAGATAGGGGCGATCGTCTATAAAGACGGCGATCCCGTAATAATCCAGTATTTTGCGGAAAAGTATGATGAGGAGAAGGAGCTGATTAATGCTTTCTTTGATCTTTGCAAAGGAAAAGAAACCCTCATACATTTTAACGGAAATACTTTTGACATACCTTTTATAAGGGCGAAAGCTGCAAGATACGGCCTTACGCATCCCTTTGATGAGATGGAAGGCATCGACATATATCAGAGGATAGCGCCTTTTAAAGCGGCTTTGGGATTAAGTGACTGTAAATTAAAGACCATCGAATCCTTCCTTAACATAAAAAGAGATGATGAATTATCCGGAGGAGAGCTTATAGAGATATATAAGCATTTCGTAAAGGTCCCCGATGAAGAGGCCATGAGACTCCTTATCCTTCACAATCATGACGATATGAAGGGAATGCTCGATCTTATACCGATCCTTTCCTATTCGGATCTTTTAAACGGCGATTTCAGAGTCACCAAGGTATTTTCCGAAAGAATGGAAAGCGAGTCTGAGGGCGTGTGCGAAGGAGATAAGGTAAATATCTTCGTTAAGATGAAGCTCGTGCTCGGTAAAAAACTCCCGGCTCCCTTAAGTGTATATGTCGGCGGGATAAGCTTTAAGGCGGAAGGTAATGAAGCTCATCTTTGCGTACCCATGTATGAAGAGGAAATGAAATATTTCTACAAAGACTATAAGGAATATTTTTATCTTCCCGAGGAGGATATGGCCATACATAAATCGGTTTCCATGTATGTGGATAAGGAACGCAGGAAACAGGCTAAGGCATATAACTGTTATACAAGAAAAAAGGGCTCGTATCTTCCCGAGTTTGCCGAGATAATCACCCCGGTATTTAAGAGAAGTTACGATGATAAGATATGCTTTTTTGAGGTTACGGATGAGATAAAAAAAGACCCGGAGAGCTTTAAGAGATATGCATCTCATATCATTAAAAAAATCATAATAAAAGTTGGAAAAAAAGATCAGAAATAGTATAATAAGAGATGGTGTTGAAAGGAGTGTGTATGGGAGCAAGATTAACCTTTACGGGCGGTATCCATCCCTATGACGGCAAGGATCTAAGCAAAGACAAACCCATAAGAGATATAAAGCCCAAGGGTGAGCTGGTATATCCCTTGTCTCAGCATATCGGAGCACCTGCCAAGGCGATCGTAAATAAAGGAGATAAGGTTTTAAGAGGTCAGATGATCGCGGAAGCAGGCGGATTTGTATCCGCACCGATCTATGCAACGGTCTCGGGCAGCGTAAAAGCAATAGAGAAGCGCCGTATCACAGTAGGTGATAAGGTGGATTGTATCGTTATAGAGAATGATAACGAATATAACGAAGTCGATTACGGAGAGGAAAACGATCTTTCCGCTCTTTCCAAAAAAGAGATAATAGAAAAGATACAGAAAGCCGGTGTTGTCGGAATGGGCGGAGCGGGCTTTCC
>DMCJ01000233.1 GCA_003446735.1 Lachnospiraceae bacterium
TTTGAAGTTTGGCTCAACCAGAGAACGCAAACAACCGCCTCAATAAACCAAGATTTGCTTAACCGTTTATACTGGAAGTTAATGGTGACACCCACCATGACCTTCATGCTCATGATGATCACAGGTTGCATCTCCAATTTCTGCCAGCGTACTACTATCGTTTTATTTATAATTTATTTCTTTCCCATAACCCGGTACTATCAAACATGAAAAAAATGTTAATAGTTAACAAAATCAGTCATTTTATCGTATAAAGCCGGCCAATTCCTTTAATAAGGTGAACTCATACGGCAGCCCCAGGAGAGTCCAAACGGTAACGATAATAGATATGATACCCAGAGGACCGAATTTGGGGCTCTTTCCGCTCTTTACCCTTTTGTACCATATGATGTCCAAGATGATAGGAGGGGCGATGGAAACGAGAAAACCACCAACTACAATGAAAATAACTATTCCTTCCAAAACCTCCATACCTGCGTCCATTACTTGCGGCTCCTTTCAAGTCTGATCCTGTAATACGATCCGTCTAAAGCTTTAATAGTTTCATTTCATAAATACCAACGGCTCTACTCTGGTGGAGTACTCTGTGTTTTTGAGCAAAATTAAAACGCCTCACATCCTCTATTTTAGCGGGTTTGAGACGTTTTGTCGAGCGTGGAGTAGACGGGAGTCGAACCCGTGTACAAAAACCTATTCCCTGTCCTTCTACTATCATAGTCAGTTTTTAAAACAACAGAAAGCTAATCGACTAAGGGATTGTCGTTTTATGTGTATTCTTTCATAGACTTCATGAATATACTGCCACCGGCAACCTGATCAAGTTCCTCAGATGGCGTAAAGGAATCTTATAATTTTATACGCTGATCAATGTACTCCCTCACAGCCTTCAGAAACTCCTCGGCCTTTTCTATTTGCTCTTTAGCTTCTTTTCTGGATACTACATAAAAATCATCATAGTCAGATTTTTCTCTGCAGTATGACGCTTTTTTAATTGTATCAGAAAAAATAGGATCCATTTTACCCGTTTTCAAAATGCTTTGGTTAAAATGGCTGATAACCCCGGAATGCTTTGAAGAATCATAACCATCTAAACAGTTAACACTTCTCATCGCATGAAAAATTGCATAATACGATCTGTTTAGTGCCGTTTTTAATTCGTCCTGCTCGTAGTTCTTCTTTGCAGCTACAAGCATTTCTTCTGCTCTTTCATATCTGATATCGGACAGATCTTTTACGCTGCCTTCCATAGAACTATCCCTTCATTTTTAACATTCTTATAAAACGGAAGCACAGATCCCCACTTATCTATCTGTTCCCTTTCAATATCTACGATTGAAAAAACCTTTTCATACTTGAGATCCATTAGCGCATTCCAATGAAGAAATGCATTTCTCATATCATCGTTAAGACTTGTATTGATGATAAGTGCTATATCAACATCACTTTCCGATGTTGCATCGCCTCGTGCAAAAGAACCATACAAAATAATACTGTCTAACTTTTCGGACAGTATCTCTCTCAACCCATTTATCAGTTCTTCCCTAATATCATCAGATATCATTTTCGCATTCCTCTTTTCAGATATAAAAACCGTGCAAAAGCGCGATTTGATGGAGTAGACGGGAGTCGAACCCGTGTCCAAAAACCTATTCCCTGTCCTTCTACTATCATAGTCAGTTTTTAAGGATTCCCGGACTTAAGCAAAAACTGACAATCGTTTTAAGCCGGTAGCTTCATGATACGCCCATGGCCTCAAAGCTTTGACCATGTCGTTTCCCGCGGAGTCGATGCCCTTACTTATCTGCGCGGGTGCAGATAAGAGGACAAGCTGCACTTAGGCAGCTGCTGCTAATCTATTATCAGCGTTTAGTTTAAAAATTTGCAATCTGACGTTTGGCTACGGATAGCTTCTACAGCTGCAAGATCCCTGTCGAAACCATTACTACCCCTTATTTATTTTTCACGGTACATAGACGACGGAACTGATGTCCGTTCATCCGGTTACTCTTATTATATCGGATAAAGACTTTAAAAATCAATAAACTCCCGGATAAATTAATAGAATTATTAGAATTTACAGATTTTTGATCTTAAATTCGCGCTCATGCTCACGGCGAAGATCTTTCTTTGCGATGTCCTCGCGCTTATCATAGAGCTTTTTGCCCCAGCATAAGCCGAAAGATATCTTTGCTCTTCCGTTTTTAAAATAGACCTCGAGCGGGATAAGGGCAATGCCTTTCTCCTTTGTCTTTCCGAGGAGTTTATTTATCTCATATCTGTGAAGAAGGAGTTTTTTTACGCGGAGCGGATCTTTATTAAAGATATTCCCCTGCTCGTAAGGGCTTATGTTCATGCCGATGATGACGGCCTCGCCTTCTTCTATGTGAATGTATGCCTCCTTTATGGAGCATTTGCCGGCGCGAAGGCTTTTAACCTCGGTCCCGTGCAGCACTATGCCCGCCTCGTAGGTTTCATCCACGAAGTAATCATGATATGCTTTTTTATTGTTGGCAACAAGTTTTTTCCCTTCTTTGGCCATTTCCACCTCCGGCTATACCGCTATATGCGGCTGCTGTCCCGATACAGGCTTTTATCACGGTAATATCGCAGTATCTGTCTTATACCGCAGTAATATCGCCATATCTGACTTATATCACATTATAAAATCTATCGTGTTTGCATTTTCATCGACACCGTCTACGACGACCTCGATCTCATCTCCGAGGCTGTAGGTGATACCGCTTCTCTTTCCCCTCATCACATATTCTATCTCATCAAAGAAGAATTTATCATCGGGGATCTTCATTACATTTATCATGCCCTCAACGGTATTAGGGAGCGTAACATACATGCCGTGCGAGGCCATGCCTGATATGATACCCGAAAACGTCTCTCCGATATGCGCTTTCATGTATTCGCATTTCTTTCGCTTGTCGGTATCCCTCTCGGCATCGACCGCGCGCCTTTCCGTCTCGCAGGAATGGGCGCAGACCTGATCTAATATCTCTGCGTAGTGAGCCATCCTCTCTTCGTTTAGATCGCCGTTAAGGTATTCCTTTATAATCCTGTGGATCTGAAGATCGGGATAACGCCTTATGGGCGAAGTAAAATGCGTATAATGCTCAAGCGCAAGTCCGAAGTGCTGATCGCATATCGATGAATATCTCGCCTGCTGCATGCTCCTTAAGGCAAGCGTGTGTATCACGTATTCGGCTTTTGTTCCACGCGACTTATCAAGCAGAGCCTGAAGCTCCCTCGGATGAATGCCTTCTCTTGATACCTTAAGGTAATAGCCGAACTTCTTTACAAAGGCCTGAAGGTCATCGATCTTTTCCTTATCGGGCTTCCCGTGAACCCGATATACAAAAGGGATCCCGAGCCAGTAAAAATGCGTAGCCACTGTCTCATTTGCCGCGAGCATAAAATCTTCTATAAGGTCGGTGGCATCATTTCTTTCATGAGGACGAACCTCAATGACTTTTCCGCTTTTATCGAATTTAAATTCGCATTCGCTCGAGGTAAATTCGATACCTCCGCGCGCCTGCCTGTTTCTCCTTAAGATTTCGGATAGCTCTAAAGCCACGGAAAGCATATTTACAAGTTCTTTATCATCACCTGTATCCTTTTCATCTCTACCGATAAAGGGGAACCTTTTGAAAAATCCGGTCGAACCTGCTCTTGCATCTTTTCCGGTATCGGGTGATATAGCGCCCCTTATCTCATCCAAGATCTCTGCCACGCGGCTGTAAGTCATACGGTGATCGGAGCGGATCACGGACTTTACGATCTTATAATCAATGAGCTTACCGTATTCATTATATTCCATGATACAGCTTAATGTAAGCCTGTCCTCATTCTCATTTAAGGAACAGATACCGTTTGATAAGACCTGAGGGAGCATCGGTATTACACGGTCTGCAAGATATACGCTGTTGCCCCGGTTTAGCGCCTCCGCATCAAGCGCCGAGCCCTCTTTGACATAGTGACTTACATCGGCTATATGAACGCCGAGCCTGTAATTACCGTTTACTTTTTCAATGCTTATAGCATCGTCAAGATCCTTAGAATCCTCTCCGTCTATAGTGATCGTAAAGACATTCCTTAGATCCGTCCTATCCGAAAGATCGGCATCTATATCAAATCTTACCTTATCATCTTCTTTAGATGATCTTCTTTTAAAAAGCCCTTTAAACCGGCTCTTTTTCCTTCGGGATGCATTTGTCTTTCCTGCCCCTGCTGCCTTATCCGCCTCTTTTAAGACTTCTTTTGAAAAGCTCTCGGGCAAGCCGTAGGTCCTTATGATGGATACCATGTCAACGCCCGGTTCATCAGAGCTTCCCAATATCTCGATAACTTCGCCTTCGGGCCTTTTTCCGGCGGCGCTGTTTCCGTAGAAGGTCATCTTTACTACGACCTTATCTCCGCTTTTTACCTCGCGGTCCTTTTCAGCCATAGCATCCAGAGACTCACCCGGGATAAAGATATCCGAGCCTATCTTATCGTCATCGGGTGTCACAAAGCCAAAGCCTCTGCTCCTGTCTATGACTCCGACAACTTCTGTTACGCCGTGCGATAAGACCTTAACGACCTCGGCTTCCCTGCTCTTTCCTTTTCCTCTGTATCCGTCCTTTATGATTATCTCGACCGTATCCCTGTGAAAGGCATTATTTGTCTTATTTCTCGGAACAAAACAGTCTTCATCCATACCCGGAACGCTTACAAATCCGAATCCTCTTGCATTAGCAAGGAAAGTGCCCGTATATGTTTTATTATTTCTGTTTTTCTTTTTTCTGTCCATAATTTACAAATCTGTCATTTTCATATCAGGGCTTTTGATTTACGGAGATTTACGGAGATTCCTGAGGATTTTCCCATAAAGTGAAAAACCCCCGCTTACGCAGGGGTAAAAGTCCAATGAAACAAGTCCGGATCAGAACCTCGTTATATTGAGCACGGCCGATAATACAAGGAACATAACGGCTGCGATCTTTGTAAGCAGCACGAGCTTTCCTTCAAACGAGCGGCCTTTGTTCCTGCTCCAGTATGTATCCGTAGATCCGCTTAAAGCTCCGAGGCCGGCGGATTTTCCTTCCTGCATAAGCACGACTACGGTTAAAAATACGCAGTCGATCAAATATATGATTGTAAGTATTAATCTGAGTGTTCCCATCATTTCCTCCAAAAAATCACAGCAAATGTTATATTAACATATATTTACATAAAACGCAAGCGGTTATTGAAAAATAATTATCCGCACAGCTCTTTGATCTCCTGCCATATTTTTTTTGCACACTCCTTTTCATCTGTCCTGTCAAACAGATATTCATCCGCACCGCTCTTAAATGCGTCTATCACTTCCTCTTTTTCCATGTTGGGAATGATCACATTCATTTCATGCAAGCGTTCATTCATCTCTTCGGTCGCAGCATATTCAGTGCTCTCAAACATTCCTTCCTTTTCAAGGGCGTTTAATGCATTTTTGCTCACCGGTATACCCTTTTCCGTATACTGAAGCATGGCCATATAAGGATCGTTTAAAAGGAAATCAACAAGTCTTGCAGCTTCCTCCGGATGTCTTGTATCCGCGCTAATCGCCCACATGGTCGCGGGCTTTA
>DMCJ01000229.1 GCA_003446735.1 Lachnospiraceae bacterium
ATCGAAGGTATGGCAAGCATGCCCGATCCCGTCAGGTTTTCGGCTATCTGCGGGATGATCATATTGGCTTTGTAAACAGTTATCCTGTCCCCTATACCGAGTTTTAAGTCTTCGATATAGCTTAAGTTATGTAAACTAGCTCTGGATACGGTCGTGCCTTCAAGCTCAACGGGATCAAAGATCGCAACGGGATTGATAAGCCCGGTGCGGCTCGCGCTCCATTCCACATCTCTAAGGACAGTCTCTGCCGTTTCATCCGCCCATTTAAATGCTATCGCATCTCTCGGGAATTTAGCTGTCCTTCCGAGGGATGATGCATATTCCATATCACAGTATATAAGTACGAGGCCGTCGGAAGGAACCTCATATGTTTCTATCTTCTTTGCATATTCCTCTATCGCCTTTATACAATTATCTTTATTTACACGCACATAGGGAACAACCTCGAATCCGTTTTCTTTAAGGAAGATAAACTGATTTTCTCTGTCGCCCTTAAAATCGTGATCGGCTTCAACTAAGGCAAATGCAAAAAGACGGACATTTCTTGCTGCCGTTATCTGATTATTTAACTGTCTTACCGAACCGCTGCAAAGATTCCTCGGATTTTTATATTTGGCATCGGCCTCGGGTATAGCCTCGTTTATCTTCTCAAAATCCTCATATGTTATGACGGCTTCGCCTCTTAAGATGAGCTTTCCCTTATAAGGTATGACTGCCGGTAGATTTACGAAGGTTTTAGCATTGTTTGTAACGACCTCTCCTATCTCTCCGTTCCCTCTTGTCACGGCTTTTATGAGTTTTCCGTCCTCATATGTAAGTACTATGGTAAGTCCGTCCAGTTTCCAGGATAATAAGCCTTCCTTATCATTAAGCCATTCGGCAAGTTCTTCCCTGCTCTTTGTCTTATTTAAGGAAAGCATGGGCTTTTCATGTCTTTCCTTAGGAAGCTCGTCAACCGCGGTAAACCCGACATTTACCGTGGGCGAATCATTTAAGGTTATGCCCGTTTCTTCTTCAAGTGCAACAAGTTCATCATAAAGCTTATCATATTCATAATTGCTCATTATCTCGGTATCGGAAGCATAATAAGCCTCAGATGCTTTATTTAAAAGAGCGACAAGCTCCTTCATTCTTTCTTTCTTATCCATTATCCGCCTCGTTTACAAGTTCATATAGATCAGTAAGTTCATCGCCCTTTAATACTCTGTATTTACCGGGCTTAAGTCCGTCTAAAGTGATGTTTGCCACTCTTACACGCTTAAGGGAAAACACTTCTTCTCCGAGTGCCTGACACATTCTCCTTATCTGTCTGTTAAGTCCCTGCGTAAGTATTATCCTGAATGTATATTTTCCGGTTTTTTCGGTAAAACATTGTCTCGTGGTTTTTTCTATCTCGGGAAGGAAAACGCCCTCTCCCATCTTACGTATGAAATCTTCGGTGACTTCCTCCTTAAGCTTAACTATATATTCCTTTTCATGCGCATTTTTAGCCCGCATGAGTTTATCGGTAAGATCGCCGTCATTAGTCATAAGAAGGAGGCCTTCACTGTCTTTATCGAGTCTTCCGGCATAAAAAAGCCTGGCCGGATGATCGATCTCGTTTACTACAAGTCTTTTTGCATGCCTGTCTTTTGAGGAACAGATGACTCCGACGGGTTTATAATAGGCTATGACCACCCTTTCGTCCCTGCCTTTTATTTCCCTGCCGCTTACAAAGACTCTGTCACCTTCAAAGACTCTTTCCCCGGCCCGGGCCGTTTTCCCGTTAAGGGTCACAAGACCTTTATCTATATGAGAATCCGCTTCCCTTCTTGAGCATAAGCCGGAATCGGCGATGTATTTATTTATCCTTATGCCGTCCTTTCCGGCGTCCCTTGCTTTATCTTCTTTCATAATACTATAGTCATCACATTAAGTCCGAGCACGTTATTTGACTGTACGCTCTTTAGATATTTCCGAAGGATCACAAGCTCGTTCTCAACGGACTGCTCTCCGAATATCTTTTTCTTTTCCATGGAATCAAGCGGCTCGCAGTCGTTCTTTATCCTTATCGTAAGATCATCGTTTTTATATATGATCCTTATATCCACAGAATGGATCTTTTCATCATTAAAGCCGTACTTTACTATCTTTTCCGAACAGCCACGGACACAGGTCTCTGCTACTTTGGCGCGCTCCGCCGATATCCCTCTTTTTTCACAGAAATAAGGAATGTATCCCGTATATTTATCGATATCTCCCTCTTCATTTATGGTGATATCCACCCTGTTTTCCTTCCCGACACCGAAATCATCCGGCATGGTAAGAAGCTCCTCCATATTTCCGGGGATACCCCTGTTCTTTATAACAGTATAAACGAAGATACAAAGGAGCACAAATATACCGCTTAAGATCATCGAAACAAACGTGCCCATCGCTCCGAACGAGGGCGATAACAGCATCGCAAAGATCATCACGCCGCCCACTCCGTCGATACCGGAAAGGATGTTGACTATCTTCATCCTCTGCGCACTCTGATAATAATTTACCATGACGGCAAATACCGTGGAAAGCGGCATGGTAAGCGGGTATAACCTGAATGCCCACTTTGTAAGGAAAAATACGTTTGATGTCGTATCGGAAAAAAACAGCCTTGCAAGCGGATAGGAAAAGATGATAAATACCGCCGAAACGATGCTGGCAGCTATGAGCCCTTTTATCAGTGCCGTCTTCATGATAAGAACTATGCCCGATCTGTCCTCTTCCCCGATATATACGCTCGTAAGTATCGTCGTAGCCACCCCGACTCCGCTCGTAACGGCAAACAAAAGGCTTCCGCAGGCAAAGACACTGGAAAGCGCCGCCACTCCATCGGTACCTGAGTAATGAAGCAGGATATCATTTAAAAAAAAGCCCCTTATGGCAAGGCAGAACTCCACGACGGCACCGGGCGCTCCGGTAATTAAGATCTCACTAAGCAGTTTAAAGTCAAGCGATCTGAAAGAAGCCCTTATCACGGCTTTTTTCGAAAAATACCATATGCCGGGGACAAGGAAAAATACTATATAGCTTAAGGACGTAGCAAGTCCAAGCCCGAAATAGCTTTTCTTAAGGAAGCATACAAAAAACAGATCGCCGAAGATGTTTACGGTCATCATTAAGATGACGCCTGCAAATGCCCTTTTTTCCTGCTTTTCCATCTGAAGGAATGACAAAAACTGTATGCCTAGCATATGAAACGGTATGCCGATGGATATACCTCTTATATAAGCCGACAGATTTCCTATATCCGAGCTGCTCTTTTTTAAAAATATGGAAAGATTATCAGGGAATATAAATGTAAGGATCGAAAAAGACACTGAAATGCAAAGGACAAAAAACAGATCCAGCGAAAAGATCGATCCTGTCTTTTCTATCTGATTTTTCCCTAAGAATTTACCGCACAGGATCTGCGTCCCGCTTAAAAGGACGATATTTATCGTCTGAACGACACGGATGACCGGAAGATAAAGCCCCACTACCAGCATGGCTTCTTTTCCTATGAAATTACTTGCGATAGCTCCATCTATAAGAGAATTAAGTCCCGTGATCGCAACTAAGACCATCTGTACGGGCAGAAGTCTTAAAAAGACTCTGGTGATCATCCTTCCGTTACAGATCGGGCCTTTTATATATGAATATTTACTAAGATTATACTTTCGGAACAGTTCTCTCTCATTCATATATCAATAATAACACAAATATGCACAATATTGTATTTTTTTTATGCTTATGCTAAACTCTATGACATGGATATCGAACTCAACGAAAGAAGCAGGATCCCTGACATGCTTAAAATAGCCGGTATGGCCATAGCCGTCATCATCTTACTTTTACTTTTAGTAAGATGTTTTTTCAGATTACCCGTAAGAGACTATTATAAGTCCTCCCGAAAGGTATTTGAGATACCTGATATAGGTAACGGATACATCGCACAGGGCATATCCTATGACGATTCTTCCGATATGTTCTTTCTTACCGGATATATGAAAGATTCCTCAGCTTCTCCTATATATATAGTAAGCCGTGAGGACGGCGCTCTTAAAAAATCGCTTCACTTAAATGACTCCGCCGGCAATCCCCTTGTCATACACGCAGGTGGTCTTACCGCTCACGGAGATTACATCTATGTCGCCGGGAACTTAGGCGATAATTTATATGTCTTTGATAAGAACGAAGCCTTAAATGCCGAGGATGGTGCAGGCATAAACTGTCTCGGGACATACAACGTACGCCTGAGCGATAACGACTATGTGGAGATCGCCTTTACGACAGTTTGCGACGGAAAGCTCTATATCGGGGAATTCTTCAGACAGGAGAACTACCCCACCCCCTTAAGCCATCATATAACCACACCCGGCGGAGATGAAAATACCGCCCTTATGGTCGGCATTCCTTTTTCGACCGATGAAGGCTCGCTCTTCGGACTTTCGGACAAACCCGCGGAGGCCTATTCCATTCCCTCTCTTGCCCAGGGTGCATGCTTTAAGGACAATAAGATCTATCTTTCGACCTCATATGCCCTTGCCTTTTCAAATGTCTATGTTTATAACGATATGAAAAAGACAGGGAGTACGATAAACGTACTTGATACCGAGGTTCCCCTGTATTTCCTGGATTCCTCGACTCTGTTTAAGACGTTAAAGCTCCCTCCCATGTCAGAGGAGATCGAGATAGTCGGCGACGAGATGTTCACTCAGTGTGAATCCGCCTCCGATAAATATATCTTTGGAAAGATCACCGGCGGCAAATACATCTACGCCACCAGGATCACCACAGAAGACCAATAAGACCAATAAAATAAATAAATCCAATAAAAAATCCCCGCGGAAATTGATGATCCGCGGGGTGATCTTTTATCTTTTCTTATTATCAGCAAACGCCCTGAGCGATCATGGCCTCAACTACCTTCTTAAAGCCTGCAATGTTGGCACCTGCAACATAGTTGCCTTCCATGCCGTACTCTTTTGCAGCATCATCGATATTGTGATAGATACCGACCATGATACCTTTAAGCTTACTGTCAACTTCCTCGAAGCTCCAGGAAAGTCTCTCGGAGTTCTGGCTCATCTCAAGAGCGCTTGTAGCAACACCGCCTGCGTTAGCAGCCTTACCGCCTACGAAAGGAACATTGTTTGACTGGAAGTACTGGGTAGCTTCGATCGTAGTAGGCATGTTAGCACCCTCTGCTACGTACTGAACGCCGTTGGCAACAAGCATCTTTGCATCCTCGATATCAAGCTCGTTCTGTGTAGCACAGGGAAGAGCGATATCTACCTTGTACTGCCATACGCCATGCTCGCCGTTCTGCTTTGCATGATACTCAGCTGAAGGCTTTGCAGCTGCATACTCGGTAAGACGTGCGCGCTTAACTTCCTTAACTTCCTTAA
>DMCJ01000081.1 GCA_003446735.1 Lachnospiraceae bacterium
CCGTTACGGAGAGAACAAGAGAGATCGGTATAAGAAAGGCGCTCGGAGCCCGCACCGGGTCGATCCTCTTACAGTTTTTGTTTGAATCGGCAATAATTACGCTGATCGGAGGCGTGATAGGCATTATCTTAGGATCGCTCGGAGCTATGTTAGTTTGTGCGGTCGCCGGATTTAAAGCACATATATCGATAGGCACGGTCCTTATCGCGACATTCTTCTCATCGGCGGTAGGTATCTTCTTTGGTATCTATCCTGCAAAAAGGGCCGCTAAATTAAGCCCGATCGAGGCCCTCAGACACGAGTAAAAATGTGTAAAATAAAACTTGCCTTATTCATACTATCTGTGATATAATGCTCATTGTTGAGTAAAGAGGAATAGTACAGCGGTAGTGCGGCGGTCTCCAAAACCGTTAACGGGGGTTCGATTCCCTCTTCCTCTGCTTTTAGAGCCGGACATGATCTGTCCGGCTTTTTTGCACATGAACAAAGATCACGTATGAAAAGGAAAAAAAGACCCGGAAAACTGATCGTGCTCATTTTGTCGGCGCTTTTGATAAGCGTCCTTTCGGGCTGCGGTAAAGAAGAAAAGGAAGCATCCCCCAAAGATGAAATGTCGGGAGATATAAAGGTAGTCCTTACCATGGGAGAGCTTGAACAGGGCCTTTTCCATATCGGAAATACTACCTGCTCAAAGGAAGAATATACCCTTTATCTTGTAAATATCCTAAACGGGACCGAGAAGGTATACGGGACCGATATCTTTAACCAGAAGATCATAGGAAGCAAGGTAAGCGACAGGATAAAAGAGCTGGCCATGTCCAGGATCGCGCAGATAAAGATGATGAACGTGCTTGCCGAAAGCTACAGCGTTTCTTTAACGCCCGATGAGGAAAAGATCGCAAAAGAAGCGGCTGAGGAATATTACGATTCCTTAAACGACAGCGAAAAAGCCTTCCTTAACTTAGATGAAGAGGGCATATTTAAATGCTATAAAGAATATGCGATCGCACATAAAGTCTATGCCTATGTCATAAGGGACATAAACCCGGAGATAAGCGACGACGAGGCAAGGAGCGTTTCGGTAGAATATATTTTCTTAAGGGGAGATGAGGGTGATCCCGAGCTTATAAACAAAGCAAATGAAGTATACAGACAGGCCTTGATAAGTGAGGATTTTGCATCCCTTGCCGTTACTTACAGCGACACCAGAAGTCTTACAAAGAGTTTCGGGAAGGGAGAAGAAGCCAAAGTCATGGAGGATACGGCATTTTCCTTAGGGGCGGGCGAAGTATCCCTTCCGTTCTACTGCGAGAACGGATATTACATCCTTCATATGCTGAGCACCTATGATAAGGATGAGACCGAGAACAACAAGATAAAGATCCTCGCAAGGCGAAAGAAAGAAGCTTTTAACGAAGTATATGACAGCTTTGCGCGCGATCAGATCATAAAGCTCGACAGGCAGCAGTATGACGAGGTTACGATCCCTTCCGATCATACGATCCTTACATCATCGTTCTTTGATATCTATGATGAACATTTTAAGGATTATTTTACAAATGAATAAAAACGGTATCCTTGCTTAACGAACCGGGGTGATAAAATTTGACAACAATCCAATATAATTATAGAATAAAAATATATCATTCTGTTCATTTTCTGGGGATGCTTGCGGGGAATCATAATGAATGCTCTATGGGATAAACTTAAAGAACAGATTTACAAAGACACTTTAAAGGTAAATGAATCAAAGAAGATGACGGTCGTTATCAGGATCCTGTCTTTATATCTTTGTGCATTTTTCTTAACGAGTGTCATTTTTTATGTTTGTCTTGGCAGCGTACTCGGCTGGGTATGGTCGATCATATTCATACTCATGTACCTGGGAGTGTTTGCGGTTTCCTATTATGCCGGAAAGAATATTACTGTCTGGTCGTTTATGATCGTGACCGGCTTTTGGGGAATGATGACGCTTAAGCTCTTCGGATGGTTTTCCGGAGGACATGCGTTTACACTTCTTCTTGTTTTGATCTATTTCTTTTCCAATCATCAGAATATAAAGTCAAAAGTGATAATAGGCTTTTTTCTGGGCATAGCTTATTACCTTTATACCGAGACTTTCTTTTACAGGACGGCGGTGATCGCCCTTTCTTATAAGGAACTGATGGTAGTAAGAGTCGGATGTATGTTGGCACTTTTGGTGGCCACATCAGTGATCGCCTATCTTTTCAGCCGCGATACGCAGACTATGGAGAGAAAGCTCGAAGAATATAACAGAGAACTTGAAAAGAAGGCAAATACCGATGCGCTTACCGGCCTTAACAACAGAGGCAAGGGAATGGAGCTTTTAGAGGATCTTAAAAAGGATTCAAATGAAAGGATCTTCTCCGTCTGCATGTGCGATATCGATTTCTTTAAGAAGGTAAATGACAATTACGGGCATGATATAGGCGATGATGTGCTTAGGGCAGTTGCATCCATCCTTATAAGAAATACCCAGGACATAGGCGTTGTTTCAAGGTGGGGCGGCGAGGAATTCTTCATCATCTTCCCCGATACCAACGGCGATCAGGCCTATGTTTATATTGATAAGATCCGGAATCAGATAAAGAAGATGGTCGTATTTGCCGGTGAAAAGGAAGTCAGGGTAACGCTTACCTACGGCCTTTCCGAATACGATCCCACAAAGACCATAGAAGAGAATGTCAAATCCGCCGACGAGAAATTATACTACGGCAAGGAGCATGGACGCGATCAGATAGTATATTAAACGTTGCATCAAACAGCTTCCGGGATAAGTAAATCTTAAATATTTATAAATTATTAGCACTCAGGTCATCTGAGTGCTAATTTTCTCTTGACCTTTTCTCCACACGGTTGTAAACTTGTATTTGTGCAAAACAATACATTCAGATCCGATGGCTCTGATATATGAAAGGAAGGAAGTAAAATGGCAACACACGGCAGTTTATCGATCAACAGCGAGAATATATTTCCGATCATCAAAAAGTGGTTATATTCCGACCACGACATCTTCTACAGGGAGCTGATCTCTAACGGATGCGATGCGATCACCAAATTAAAAAAGCTTGACATGATGGGAGAGTATGCGCTTCCCGATGGATTTAAGCCCGAAGTGGACGTAGTCGTAAGCCCCGAGGATAAGACGATAACGATCACCGATAACGGTATCGGAATGACAGCTGATGAGGTTGACGAATATATCAATCAGATCGCATTTTCGGGAGCTACCGACTTTATAGAAAAATACAAGGACAAAGCCGGAGATGAGCAGATTATCGGTCATTTCGGACTCGGCTTTTATTCCGCATTCATGGTAGCCGACGAAGTGCATATCGACACCCTTTCCTATAAGGAAGGTGCAAAGGCCGTTCACTGGGAATGCGACGGCGGCACCGAATATGATATCAAGGACGGCGACAGGGACAAGGTCGGAACCACGATCACCCTTTTCGTAAATGAAGACTGTCTTAAATTCTGCAATGAATACGAGGCAAGAGAAGTGCTTAAGAAGTACTGCTCCTTCATGCCCTATGAAATATATCTTTCAAAGAAGGATACGACCGATACCCAGATGGTAGACGAGGACGAAGTCTTAGACACCGACGAGGTCATCGAGCGCATCGAGCCCGAAAAGAAGGATGACGACAAGGAAGAAAAGAAGGTCCGCGTAAAGATCAAAAAGCGCCCCGAGCTCTTAAACGAGACCCATCCCTTATGGACCAGGAACCCGAGCGACTGCACGAAGGAAGAGTATCTTAAGTTCTACAGAGAGACCTTCCACGATTACAAGGAGCCCTTATTCTGGATCCATTTAAATATGGATTATCCGTTTAACTTAAAAGGTATCCTTTATTTCCCCAAGATCAACATGGAATTTGAATCCATCGAGGGCGTTATCAAGCTTTACAATAACCAGGTATTTATCGCAGATAATATCAAGGAAGTGATCCCCGAGTACTTAATGCTCTTAAAGGGCGTTATCGACTGTCCGGATCTTCCTTTAAACGTATCAAGGTCCGCGCTTCAGAATGACGGATTCGTAAAGAAGATCTCGGATTACATCTCAAAGAAGGTTGCCGACAAGCTTGCCGGAATGTGCAAGACCGAGAAGGAAGAGTACGAAAAGTACTGGGACGACATCGCTCCGTTCATCAAGTTCGGCTGCTTAAAGGACGACAAATTCTGCG
>DMCJ01000212.1 GCA_003446735.1 Lachnospiraceae bacterium
AACTGGAATGCATTATATAATGCTCCGAATTTATTCTTAAGATCTTCTTCGGTATAACCTGCGATCTCAAATGCCTTTTTCATGATATCGATGCTGTGGTTCCTGACAGCTCCGGATGAGAGCTCTACGCCGTTGCAAACTATATCATACTGATATGCAAGGATCTTTAAGGGATCCTCATTCTCAAGTGCTTCAAGTCCGCCCTGAGGCATCGAGAAAGGATTGTGCGTAAAGATGATCTTCTTTTCTTCCTCGTCGAACTCGAACATAGGGAAGTCATGGATATAGCAGAAGCGGTAAGCGTTCTTTTCTATAAGATCCAGTTTCTCTCCGAGCTCGGTCCTTATCTGGCCGGCATAAAGGTTAGCTCTTGATTCCTTATCGGCGATAAAGAAGATGGTATCTCCGACCTCAAGACCAGCAATCTCTTTGATCTCGCCCTTTAATTCATCGGGAATGAATTTATCAATGGGTCCTTTGTACGAGCCGTCCTCTAATACCTCTAAGTATCCGAGTCCGCCCATTCCTATGCCCTGAGCGAATTTAAGGAGCTTTTCATGGAAGCCCTTGCTCATTTCCGCATGAACCTTTATCGCACGAACGGTCTTGCCGACAAAGGGCTTGAATGTACACTTCTGGAAGAAATCGGTAACATCCACGATCTTTAAGGGATTGCGGAGATCGGGCTTATCCGTTCCGTATGTGAGCATTGCTTCCTTATAAGTAAGAACGGGGTAGGGAGCCTTTGTTACTTCAGCACCTTCAGGCGCAAACTTTTCAAATGTCGCGGTGAGGATCTCCTCGCCTACCTTAAACACGTCCTCTTCAGTCGCAAAAGACATCTCAAAATCAAGCTGATAAAATTCACCCGGAGATCTGTCTGCTCTGGCATCCTCATCCCTGAAGCAGGGCGCGATCTGGAAGTATTTATCAAAACCGCTTACCATTAAAAGCTGCTTATACTGCTGAGGCGCCTGAGGAAGCGCATAGAATTTACCTTTAAACTTTCTGGAAGGAACGATGTAGTCCCTTGCTCCCTCGGGAGACGATGCACAAAGTATGGGAGTCTGGATCTCCAAAAATCCCATTTCGGTCATCTTTTCCCTTAAGAAGCTTATCACCTTTGAACGGAAGATGATATTGTCCTTAACCTTCCTGTTACGAAGATCCAAATATCTGTATTTAAGCCTTAAGTCTTCTCTTATCTCGTGAGATGTGGCGATCTCAAAAGGAAGCTGCTTATATACCTTTCCGAGAATATCCACGCTGTGGGCTTCAAGCTCGATGGTACCTGTAGGGATCTTGGGATTATATGTTTCTTCATCCCTGTGCTCGACCTTTCCCTCCACGCTGATACAGTCTTCCTTATTAATACCGTTAAGCAGAGATGTGTCTCTCATGACAACCTGCATCACGCCGTACATATCCCTTAAATCTATAAAGGAAACTCCGCCGTGGTCCCTTATATTTTCCACCCATCCCGCGATACGGAGAGTCTTGTCAACATCCGCCTCACTGATGTTTTCCATCGTGCAGTCACGATATCTGTTTGCTTCCATTGTTCTACCTCATTTCTGTTAATATATGATCAGGCGTTCTGAATATGCTTTTTTAAAGCATCGAACGTTTCTACACTCATATCATGCTCGATCCTGCATGCATCCTTTAATGCGGTCTCTTCCGAGACTCCCAGGGATATGAGCCAGTCTGAAATGACCTGATGGCGTTCATAGATCATGTTAGCGATCTCTTTGCCGGTCTTTGTAAGGAAGATATACCCCGCATCGGTCACGGTTATATATTCCTTTCCCCTTAGATTCTTCATAGCAATGCTGATGCTGGACTTTTTGTATCCGAGCTCCGTAGCTATATCCACAGAACGGACTACGGGTAATTTTTTACTGAGAATGAGTATTGTTTCAAGATAGTCTTCGACTGATTCCGTATTCTGAGCTGCCATAATTCCCTTTCGACTTTACCAAAGTCATTATCCATCTTATTTAATATTGGTTATGCTAATATAACTTCTGTGTCAAAACACTGACTTAAAGAGTTTACCACATCTTATGATTTTATTCAACGTCCGCCTGCAGGTCAAGTCCAAAGCGCCTTACCATCTCCATCGCCTTTTTCTCAGTCTCAGGCTGAAAGACCTGATCCGTTTCATGGCAATCAACGCCGAAAACCGTCTTTGCTCCTTCCTGCCCTGCCATCTCCCAGAATACCGGATCGGGATAATTTCTTTTTGTAAGTATCCCCAAAAAATTTATCTCAAGTAATACATTTCTTTTAACGCACTCTTTTATGAGCCTTCTCATTTCCTTTTTATAAAGGTTCTTATCTCCGGTAAAATTGATAAGATCCGGATGAGCCAGATAGAGGAAATCATATTTATCTAACGCTTCTATAACCTGATCGGTATAGGTCTTAAGATCACGGGCTTCTTCTGTAGGCAGACCGCACCATTTGCTTCCCACCTCGTTGCCCGGAAAGTGCTGTCCGAGGATCAGATACTCGATCGGATAATTTCCTATCTCTTTTAAAAAACCTTCCCAGTATGCGGGATAGTATTCTGTTTCGAGCCCGAGTCTTATATCGATATCGTCTTTGTATTCCTTCTTTAATGAAAGGACAGTATCAACATAACCTTCCAGTTCATTCATATCCATCCTTGTAGGCGGGATGTATTCCTTTGGAAACGGCATGGGAGCATGATCCGAAAATCCGAAAACCTCATATCCTCCTCTTATGGCTTCTTCTATATATTCTCTCTCGCTTCCGCCCGCATGCTTACACCTGTATGTATGCGCATGATAATTGTATTTCATCTTTTTATCCTGTCCTTATTTTTCCTGACTTTTTTCCTGACTTTTTCCCTGACCTTTTTACCGCCTTTTCCCCCGGCAGGTCTGTTTTCTTATTTTGCACTCTGCCCGACCCCGTTTAAATGGCGCTCGTACGCAAACATATATTGCTGATATATACCTCCGTACGGCGAATAGTCTTTTACGGGAATGCCATCGGGATAATACTTTTCCTCTATCCTGTTCATCCATACATCCATCGGAAATGCATCAAGTCTGTGAAATCCGAAAAGCATGACACAGTAAGCCACCTTTTTGCCTATTCCGTAGATATCAAGAAGCATCTCAAACAGCTCATCGTCATCCGCTTTTTTCATTTCTTCTATTATATATGGCTTTTCCGTAAAAAGTCTCGCTGCTTCAAATATGTATTTACTCCTGTATCCCAGGCTGCACTCATTTAACTGTGTAAGGCTGAGCTTAGAAAGCTCCTTTGGCGTCGGAAAAGCATAAAGCTTTTTCCCCTCTTCGCTTCCTATGCATTTTCCTGCCTTTTCCGAGATCTTTTCTATACAGCTCATGATGGCAGGGATATTTTTTCTCTGGGATATTATAAAGGAAACTATCATCTCCCAGGGATCCTGGTTCAAGATCCTGATGCCCCGTCCAAACTCAGAAGCTCTCTTTAAGAAATCATCTCCTTTTGGAACATGCCTTAGTATCCTGCCGTAATCGGTATTAAGATCAAGGTAATCCTTCCAGTAAAGCTCGAATTCCTCTTTTGAGCAGTCAAGTATCATCTTGTCCTTATCGGATCCGTACTTTATATAAAGAATCTTATCCCCGGCTATGATCCGGCATGTACCGTCAGGGCGCAGTATCCACCTGAAACACTGCCCGCTGCCTGCTATATCTTCTATATTTAAGTTTTTTACTTCAAGTTCGACCATAGTTTAAAGTTTAGCACAGTGAAAAACGCACTACAACGAAAACATCTGATCTGTTTCATATGAAATTTTATAGCTGAAAATTCTCAATATAATAGCGACAATTATCGTTCGACCATAATTTTGTCACCCTCTTGTCATCAATTTGATCTAAATCCTCAATGACACCTGTTATAGCGTATACGTTATATAAATACCGGTTTTAAAAAAACTGACATTAATATCAGTATTTTTATCCAAAATTATTATCACAATAACGTAGTATCATTTTTGCAAGTTTACTTGCTTCAAACTTGCATTTTTACTTGCAATCAAATGTTATAAACCCCGTACATTCCTTGATATTTCTACGTTATTAAACTTATAATCACTTGATGTCATAAAAACATTTGTCATCGCTTATATAATGAATATTGAACTTTCATTATAGAATTTTTAACGGTTTATCGTTAATTTTGACAAAAACATACACAACCACAAATTATTCGATATTTCGCACATTTTTCCATATAAGTACGCCCGATATTCTGATCTATAAATACATAGGGTATTTATTTCAAGACCTGTTGCTTTTTAGACCGAAATGTATTATCATACACTTTGTTTGGGTTAAAGATCCGAGCAAAATAAGAAGAATTATCAAAAGAAATACACCGGAGGTACATACATGAGCCAGCAGAAGGTTGATGAATACAAGGAAGAGAAGAAAGGACGTAAGGAACGTCTTAAAAAAGAAAAGATACAAAAGAAGATCTGGATGATCTTAGGTCCCATCCTCGCGATCGTTATAATAGGCGGGCTTGGTGCTTTGGTATACTTCCTTCCCACACTTACCGATAAGGCACAGAGCGCTGTGGCAGCCTCTAACGGCACAGATGAGTCCGTATCCGGCGATCAGATAGACTATGATGAGCTTATAAGGCTCTTAAACGAGCAGCAGGCAGCAAACGGTTCTGCCGATGCGCAGGGAACCGACGCTGAAGGAACAACAGCTCCTTCCGATGCAGCTTCAGAATAATCAGAATAATAAGAAGTCAAAAAACGCATTAAAAAATCCTCCGACTATTTGCCGGAGGATTTTTAATTTATGGAATCATCCTTTTTTACCGATCATTTAAAGTATTCCACACCGGATCTAAAGAGCTTAAGATCCTGCTCGCCGTAGATATTTATCGCTACGCCCTCGCCGCGTCTTTCCGAATGGGTCATCTTACCTAAGCATCTTCCGTCATAGCTCGTGATACCTTCTATGGACATGTAGCTTCCGTTGATGTTCCACTCTTCATCCATGGTTATATTACCGTCAAGGTCGCAGTACTGCGTTGCCACCTGTCCGTTTGCAAAGAGTTTATCAAGCCACTCCTTGTTTGCTACAAAGCGCCCTTCACCATGGCTGGCAGGATTTGTATAAACACCTCCGAGATCAGCATTCTTAAGCCAGGGCGACAGATTGCTCACGACTTTAATATACGCCATCTTGGATATGTGTCTGTTGATCGTATTAAAGGTAAGTGTCGGTGATCCTTCATTCTGTCCGACTATCTTGCCTTCGGGAACAAGCCCTAATTTTATGAGAGCCTGGAATCCGTTACAGATACCGAGCGCCAGTCCGTCTCTTTCGTTTAAGAGTCTTTCCACGGCTTCTTTAAGTTTTTCGTTCCTGAATGCCGTTGCAAAGAATTTTGCACTTCCGTCAGGCTCATCACCTGCCGAGAAACCTCCGGGGAACATAATGATCTGAGCCTTATCTATGGCCTTTTCAAATGCTTCGACGCTCTCTCTTATCTCAGATGCCGTATTATTGCAGAATACCTTGACGATCGTATCGGCTCCGGCCTCTTCAAACGCCCTGGCCGAGTCGTATTCGCAGTTGGTTCCGGGGAATAC
>DMCJ01000133.1 GCA_003446735.1 Lachnospiraceae bacterium
GATGATATCCTTTCGGATATGATGAGGATGATAAATGAACATTACAGATAAAACAAGAGAGCTTTATGAAATAAACGGCATAGACAAAGAGATCTTTAAAACAGGAGAGAAGATATTATCGACTCTTTATGACCGCTTTGTTGAGATAGACAGGATAAGTGAATATGGTCAGCTTAAAGTGGTATCTGCAATGCAGAAATGCCGCGTGAGCGAAGCCTGTCTTTTAGGTACGACCGGATACGGATATAACGATCTCGGAAGAGATACTCTTGAAAAAGTATACTGCGAGATCTTTCATACCGAGGATGCTCTTGTAAGGCCTCAGATAACCTGCGGTACTCATGCGCTTACCGTGGCATTATTTGGTAACCTTCGTCCCGGCGATGAGCTTTTATCCCCCGTCGGAAGGCCCTATGATACCTTAAGCGATGTCATCGGCCTCGGGAACGCAAGAGGAAGCTTAAAAGAATACAATGTCTCTTACAGGGAAGTAGCGCTTAAAGAGGATGAGAGCTTTGACTATGAAGGGATAAAAAATGCGATAAACGATAAGACAAAACTCGTTACGATCCAGAGATCGAAAGGCTATTCGGACAGACACAGTTTTACCGTAGATGAGATAGGAGAGCTCATTTCTTTTATAAAAGGGATAAGAAGCGATCTTAACATAATGGTAGATAACTGCTACGGTGAATTCGTCGATATCATTGAGCCTTCCGACGTGGGAGCTGACCTTATCGTCGGATCCCTTATCAAAAATCCCGGCGGAGGCCTTGCTCCTTTAGGCGGATATCTCGCAGGAAAAAAGGAAATGATCGAAAATGCGGCATCACGCCTCATTTCTCCCGGGCTCCTTAAAGAAGTCGGGGCTTCACTTAATGTCCTTCCGTCATTTTACCAGGGTCTTTTCATGGCTCCCGTCGTAACCGCAAATGCTTTAAAGACCGCGATATTTGCTTCATATATGCTCGATCACTACGGTTTTAAGACCAATCCGGGGCCTACGGACAAAAGAGCGGATATAATCGAGGCGGTTACATTTAATGATCCCGAAAAAGTAAAAGCTTTCTGCAGGGGCATACAGTTTGCATCTCCCGTAGACGGATTTGTCAGTCCCGAGCCCTGGGATATGCCGGGATACGACTCTCAGGTCATAATGGCCGCAGGTGCCTTTATCTCCGGATCTTCTATAGAGCTTTCCGCCGACGGACCCATGCGTGAGCCCTATAATGTATATTTTCAGGGTGGTCTTACCTTTCCACACGGAAAATACGGGATATTAAAAGCTGTAAGTGAGTTAAAAAAAGAGGGTTTACTTGATAAAAATCCCTGAAATATGATAAAATAAAAAGGTTAGACAGTACTTTTTAGGAGGTTAAATATGCCCATAAGCGCTTTCGGTATCGACTTAGGTACCAGTAATATAAAGATATATGCAAAAGGAGAGGAAGAGGTTTTCATCGCCAAGAACATGATCGCGATCGAAGGCAGGGATAATCTGTTTGCCTATGGAGACAACGCTTTTGAAATGTATGAAAAAGCGCCTTCGAACATCCATATTTCCTATCCTCTTAATAACGGCGTCATAGCGGATATCAAGAACATGCAGACGCTCATTAAATGCTTTGTTTCCGATATATGTCACGGCCCGATAAGACCTGCCGAATACTATGTAGCTGTTCCTCATGATGTGACCGAAGTTGAACAGCGTGCATTTTATGATCTGATAAAAGATGCCGGTCTTAAGGAAAAGAAGGTCTTGGTCGTTAAAAAAGCGATAGCCGACGGTCTTGGCATGGATGTGGATGTCAAGAATTCCCAGGGCGTTCTCGTTGTAGATGTCGGCTACGAAACGACAGAGATCTCCATTCTTTCACTCGGCGGTATCGTTTTAAGCCGCCTTATAAAGATGGGCGGACTTAAGTTCGATCAGTCCATAATAGCTGCGGTAAGGAAGGAATTTAACCTCATAATAGGCGAAAAGACAGCAGAGAAGGTTAAGATAAGCTTAAGAAGACTTGAAAATGACAAAAAGGGAGCGATCGTTTACGGACGAGACATCGTAAGAGGCCTTCCCGTTGAAAGAGAGATCCCGACAGATCTTATATATGACTGCATGAAGGAGAATTTCTCGCTTATCGTTGACCAGATAAGAGTCATACTTGAACGTACTCCTCCGGAACTTGGTGCCGACATATACAGAAGAGGTATATATCTTACCGGCGGTGCGAGTCAGGTATCCCACCTTGACGAACTTATCGCTGACGGAACGGGCCTTAAGGTAAATGTTGCCGAAAACCCGATAGCCAGTGTGTCTTTGGGACTTGCAAGAGTCATCGGAGATCCCAATTACCAGTCTGTGGCATATCAGTATTTAAGCGGAACGGGGAAGGATTGATAAATGAAGAAAAAGCGAACACGCTTTACCCTTCAAAGTAAATATCTGCTTCTTATCCTTACCGGAGCCTGCGTTTTACTGATGGCCGTTACATTTTTTACCAATCTGTTTTCGGGTCCACTTGCCACGGTCTCGGGTTATGTTACTATACCCTTTCAGCGCGGCATAAGCAAGGTCGGCATATACTTAAATGAGCGTTCAAAAGACCTTCAGCAGATAAGAGATCTTCAAAAAGCTAACGAAGAGCTTCAGAAACAGGTTGATGAGCTTACCGTGCAGAATAATAATCTCGCTCAGGAGAGATATGAGCTTAACAACCTGAGGAATCTTTATCTTATTGACCAGGAATATGCGCAGTATGTAAAGGTCGGAGCCAGAGTAATAGGCAAAGACACCGGTAACTGGTATCACTCGTTTATCATTGACAAAGGTACCGATGACGGTATTGCCGTTGATATGAATGTCATGTCCGGAAGCGGACTTGTAGGAATAGTCACTCAGACAGGCTCTAACTGGTCGAGGGTAACATCCATCATAAATGATAATTCAAACGTCTCTGCGATGATACTTGCAACAGGCGATAATCTCATCGTAAGCGGCGATCTTGAGATGATGGAAAACAATATGATAACCTTTTCCAAGCTCGTTGATTCGGCCGACAAGGTAACGGAAGGAGATAAGGTCGTTACAAGCAATATTTCCGATAAATACCTTCCGGGACTTTTAATAGGCTATATAACGCGTATAGTTGACGATCCCAACAACCTTACTCATTCAGGAACGATCACTCCTGCAGTTGACTTTGAACATGTCGATGAAGTTCTCGTTATCCTTGATGTAAAGCACAATCCCGATGAAGGAGAGCATAACGAATGAGCATGAAGGAACGCGGGATCGGAATACTCATGATAATCGGCGTTTTTCTTTTGCAGTCGACCGTGATGAAAGCGATCGCCTTCGGAGGGGTCTCGCCGAATCTTCTTTTATTTGCCGTATCTTCCTTCGGTTTCAGGAGAGGGCGTAAAGAAGGGCTTCTTGCCGGCTTTTTTGCAGGGCTCCTTGTTGATATATTCTTCGGGGATATAATAGGTTTTTATGCACTTTTATACATGTATATAGGATATTTCAACGGCTTTTTCCAGAGGCTTTTCTTTAAGGATGAGCTTTTATTGCAGATACTCCTAGTCGGAGTAAGTGACTTTTTCTTTAATTTTGTTGTTTATGTACTCGTATTTTTACTTCGCGGAAGGTTCCACCTTGGATTTTATGTTCTTCATGTTATCCTTCCCGAGATCGTATATACGATAATAATGACAATCATCATATTCCTCATTGCCCTTCTTTTCGAAAGGATAGTCGGCAATATAAGGGATAACGGGAGCGATATAAACATTGCTTAAGAATTTAAGAGACAGCATAATAGGCTTTATCTCCTCCAGGATGTTCGTGCTTATCGTCGTTTTCCTTGTAATGGGCGGAACGCTTCTTTACAGGCTTTTTGATCTTCAGATCGTCCACGGACAGGAATACTTAGACGAATTTACCTTAACCATCAGGAAAGAGAGAACGATCTCAAGTACCAGAGGTCAGATCTATGACAGGAACGGAAACCTCCTTGCATATAACGAGCTTGCTTATTCCGTTACCATAGAGGATGTCTACGAATCGGGAAGAGGCAAGAATGAAGCCATAAATACGACCTTAAACAAACTTATCGACATGATCGAAAAAAACGGTGACTACGTCGATAATGATTTTGATATCATCATAAATCAGAACGGCGACTATGCCTTTGCCGTTGACGGGAGCTCGCTTCTTCGTTTTCTTGCCGATATCTACGGCGAGAGATATGTTGATGACTTAACATATGCCCAGAAGACATCCACGGCCGATGATGTGATGAATTATCTTTTCTCCACATCCAAATTCGGTATCGGTGAATATGAGACACCCGGAGTATATCGTTCTACATTTTATCCGGGACGCGGATTTTCCAAAAAGAGAGCTCTTCAGATAGCTACGATAAGATATGAGATGAGCTTAAACAGCTATCAGAAATACATCCCCACGGTCATATCCACGGATGTAAGTGATGAGACCGTTGCGATGGTACTTGAAAATTCCAACGATCTTCAGGGTGTGGCGATCGCAGAGGATACAGTAAGAAAATATGTCGATCCCCAGTATTTTTCACACATTATAGGTTATACCGGAAAGATCGACCAGGACGAATATGCCGAGCTGTCCCAGCAGAATGACAATTACGAACTTACCGACGTCATCGGTAAGAGCGGTATCGAAAGTTATATGGAGTCTTATCTCCAGGGTATAAAGGGCTCGGAGATCGTTTACGTTAATAACTTAGGTAAGGTTATAGAAACAAGTGACCGCGTTGAACCCCGTGCCGGAAACGACCTTTATCTTACGATAGATATGAACCTCCAGAAGGCCGTTTACAACCTTCTCGAGCAGAAGATCGCCGGTATCCTCATTTCACGTATCAGAAATGTAAAAGAATATGAACAGCCCGAAAACGCATCGGCAAGTAATATCATAATCCCGATAGATGACGTATATTATGCGCTTATCAACAACTCCGTCATCGATATAAACCGGTTTTCCGATGATCATGCATCCGATACCGAAAAGAATGTGTACAGTAAATATACCGTAAAAAGGGATAATGTATTTGATACTATAAGAGCGCAGTTAAATGACGGAAGTACTCCGTACAGGGATCTTGACACCGAATATAAGGTTTATCAGTCATTTATAGTTAACCTTCTTACAACCGACGGTGTCATTGTAAGTTCCAGCATAAATCCCGATGATTCCACATATAAGGCATGGAAGGAAGAAGAGTCGATAAGCCTTAAATCCTACCTCATGCATACGATAGCCATGAACTGGATCGATATCAACAAGCTTTCCTTAGATGATAAATACATG
>DMCJ01000194.1 GCA_003446735.1 Lachnospiraceae bacterium
GCCGATGATTATATCGCCAAACCTTTTAATCCTTTAGAGGCGGTGGCCAGGGTCAATTCCAACATAAGAAGGTTTTATTCCTTAGGAGCCGAGATTAAGACCGAAGATCCCGTGATAAAGGTTAAGGATTTGGAGCTCGATCCCGAGGCCTGCCTTTTAAAGAAAGACGGAAAGGTGATAGATCTTACCGGAGTCGAATACAGGATAATGGAGCTTTTTATGACCCATCCCAACAAGGTATATACCAAGCAGCAGATATATGAATACGGCTGGGGAGATGATTTTATCATTGCGGATAACAATATCATGGTCTGCATATCCAAATTAAGATCCAAATTATCCGAGGATCCCTCCGAATATATAAAGACATTAAGAGGCCTCGGCTATCGTATGGAGAATTAAATGGACGATCTTAAGGAACTCAGGATATTTCTCATA
Source organism: Lachnospiraceae bacterium (assembly GCA_003446735.1). GTDB lineage: Bacteria > Bacillota > Clostridia > Lachnospirales > Lachnospiraceae > UBA2882. The sequence continues at coordinate 439 of DMCJ01000194.1, forward strand.
AGGATATTTTTAAGAACGGTCCTCGTGGTAAGTGTGGCAGAGATCATACTCTTTGCATTGCTTTCCCGTACCGTTCTTCCTTTTGTCCTTCATTATTTTTTTAATGATGCCGACCCCGGGACCGTTAGTATCTTCGGTATCTTCCTGCTTGCGATCGTGGTCCTCGGATCTGTTATAGTCGAGCTTTTAAGGCTGGTAGTTCCCGGAAGAGCGGGGCAGCTCATCGTAAGTCTTGGCGATCGTTTTAATGTCATAACGGGGAGCATCACGGGAGTTAAGGATAATGCTCTTTCGGATATGGGAAAGCTTAAGTCGGCATTACTTTTTTTTATACTGTTTTTTTGCATCATCATCGTTTTGATCCCTTTTGTTTTGGGAGCGGCGCATTTTGCAAGGATAGTCATAAAGGAATTCAGGAATATTGAGGAAAGAGAAAAGGCTAAGCAACGGGAATATGAGAGAAAAAGGAATCTCATGCTCTCTGATATCGCTCATGACCTAAGGACACCGATGACCACGGTATCCGGATATGCAAAGGCACTTTCAGATAATATGGTCCCCGATGAGCGTAAAGGGGAATATTTAAAAGCCATAGGCGAAAAGACGGAGAGGATGAACGAACTTATCAATTTCCTCTTTGATTACGTTAAGACCGACAGCGAAGGATTTACGCTCGATCTTAAAAAGACGGATATATGTGAGCTTGTGAGGGAATGCGGAGCCTACTATTATCAGGATATAGAGGATGCGGGAAGTGAGCTTATTGTTTCGATCCCGGAAGAAGAATACTTGATAAAAGCGGATAAGCTTCAGTTATCGAGAGTCATAAACAATCTTCTTACCAATGCCTTAAGACATAATGAGAAAGGGACGGATCTCGGACTTTTTGTCATTAAGGATGAAGATGAGATAAAGGTGATCGTTGCCGATAACGGGGATCTTATCGATAAGGAAAAGGCCGATCACATATTTGAACCTTTTTATACCGCTGATGAGTCGAGAAGTTCAAAAGGCGGAACGGGTCTGGGATTATCGATAGCCGAGAATATAATAAAGATGCACGGCTTTAAGATAAGGCTTAAGCAAAAGCCCGACCTTGACAGGATCGATCAGCTTGGCAGATTCAATAAAGCCTTTATCATAAGGATACCTATAAAGGAGGATTAGATTGTCTGAAAATGCGGATGTAAAAAAGACCGCAAAAGCGGTTGACATAATTTTTGTCATCATATTTATTCTGATCCTGATCATTCCGTTTATATTTATGGATCATACTCCTGTAATAGACTCGGTGATCGAAAACAGAAGAATGACCATGTGGCCGGGATTTGGATTTGATAGTTTACATAACGAATGGTTTGGGCACTATGCCGAGGACAGGGTCTTTTTAAGGGAAGAGGCCATAAGACTAAAAGCCGATGCAAATGCTCTCTTATTTGACGACTTTTCCGAGGACCTTCATATGTGGGGAAAAGAAGGCTATATCTATCCCGCCGATAAGGATTATATCGGAAACTATCAGAGGTTAAACGTAAATGAGGATCTTATTTACGATCTTACGACCTATGCGGCAAATACGGAAGGATATGCGAAGGAAAACGGCATGGCCTTTGTTTTGATGATAGCTCCCAATAAATCTTCCGTATATCCCGAATTCATGCCGGATGATATACATATGGATGAAAGCAGATCATCCCTTCTTTCATGCATAAAAGAAAGTGCGGATAAAAAGGGCGTTACATGCGTCATACCGGATGATGTATTAATGGAAAACAAGGAATCTCTCCTTATAGGAGGCGATATCTTCGGAACATACAATAAAAGATATGACTGCGCTCACTGGAATGACTTCGGAGCATTCTGCGCCCTGAAAAAAGTCGGTGAAGTGATCGCCGGATCTTTAAATGTTCCCGTGATCGCGGATGCGGATTTTGATAAGTCGGTTTGTAAAAAAGAAGATCTGGAATTCTTTACATCGGACTTTAAGATAAGTGATGTGATCCCCGTCTTTACCTGCAATAAACCTGCGGGAGAAGCAGCGCTGCTTTCGTTTGAGCCTACCGTTCTTCCCGGTAACAATATGGCTTATATCCATAATGAAGAAGCCCTTTCCGATAAGAGCATACTTATCTTACATGACAGTTTCCTTGACGGGAAGGAGAGCTGGTATTCCTACCGTTACAAAGACGTATATATAACATCAAGAGTAAATTATGAGAATATGAAAGAATATATGGATAATATACATCCCGATGTGATATTATTTGAAGTGGCGGAAAGATCGTTCGTAGATGATCTTCCTGCTTATACATCACTGGGGAGCATAAGTTATAAGTAATGAAAGAAAAAGAAGTATCGGATATAAAAAAGACGGAATACGCCGGGGTCATGATGGTTTTGACCGCGGCCATTGTCCTTTTTGCCGCAATTTTGCACTGGGCTTTAAAA
>DMCJ01000035.1 GCA_003446735.1 Lachnospiraceae bacterium
GTAAGCCTTCCCATTTTCTTAAGGATATCGTCCGATGCGTGCTGGATCGGCATATCGATATAATGACATACCTTTTTGTTTCTGGCCATCATATCGATGAGCTCATCGTCGATCTCCTCGGGATAACAGTATAAAAGCCTTATCCATTTAAGGTCCTCAAGACCGGAAAGCTTTTCTATAAGAAGAGGCAAGCTCTTTTTTCCGTAAAGATCGATCCCGTAAAGGGTCGTCTCCTGGGCTACAAGGATAAGTTCCTTGACGCCGCCGTCAACGAGTGTCTTTGCCTGCTCTAAAAGATCTTCTAAAGGTATGCTCCTGTAATTGCCTCTTATGTGAGGGATGATGCAATAAGTACATCTTTTATTGCAACCTTCGGCGATCTTTAAATATGCATAATGACCGCCTGTAGATAAAAGCCTTTCCTTTATAAAGACGGGCCTGTCATTTATATCCCTTTTATAAAGCGCGGGGCTCTGATCCTTCTTGAGGATCTTCTCTACCGCATCACATATCATATCAAATGAGTTGATACCCAAAACGGCATCAACACATTTAAATTCCTCAAGTATCTCGTTTGTATAGCGCTCTGCCAGACAGCCGGTAATGATGATCCCCTTAAGAGAACCTTCTTCTTTTCTTCTCTCAAGTTCGATTATAGTATCAATACTTTCCTGCTTGGCATCCAAGATAAAACAGCATGTATTGACAATGACGATATCAGCTTCCTCATGATCCGGTGATAAAAGGAAACCTTTCTTATTAAGAAGTCCTAACATCTCCTCGGAATCTACGAGATTCTTATCGCAGCCTAAAGAGATAAGGGAAATTACCGCCTTATCATCACGCATCTTCGCCTGTTTCTTCCTCTGCTTCCTCTACGGGTGCTTCGCTTGCTTCTTCAGCGGGCTCTTCGTCTTCACCAAGGATATGGATCTTGGATTCAAGGAGTTCGTCTACGGCAACGCTCAAAGGCTTCTCGCCGTCTCTTTCCTTAACGTAAGCTTCGTTTCCGTCGATAAGCTGCCTGGCCCTTTTGCTCGTAGCCATCACTATGGAATAACGGCTGTTGACGATCTTGCTCTCGCCGGGCTCGACCTCTGAATTTACGACCTTCATAAGATCTGAATAAGACGGATGTATCATGATATATCTCCCTTCAAAATGTTTTTTAGATCTTCTTTTATCTTTTCAACGGTCTTAACATAATTGTTTGTCCGCTGTTTAGATGCTCTTATTATCTCATCAACATGCATTGCGCATTCGTCAGGATCGTTATTTATGACCACAAAATCATAATCCTTAACTCCGTCGGCTTCTTCCACCGCACGGTTTAATCTTTTTTTAACGGTATCGAGGTTCTCGGTACCTCTGCCGATAAGCCTGTCTTTTAATTCGGCGGCACTTGGAGCGATAACAAAGATAAGGACTGCATTTGGCATTATCTCCTTTATCTTTACCGCGCCCTGTTCTTCTATCTCAAGAAGGACGTTTTTGCCTTCCTCTAAGCATTTCTCGACATAAGATCTCGGCGTCCCGTAATAATTGCCGCAGTAGTTGGCATATTCCAAAAGACCGCCTGCATTTATCTCATCTTCAAACTCATCCTTTGTGACGAAGAAATAATGCTTTCCTTCTTCTTCGCCCTCACGCGGCGCTCTTGTAGTCATCGAAATGCTAAGAGCATAATCCTCGTGATTCTTAAGGAGCGCGTTTATGACTGTTCCTTTGCCCGCGCCGGAAAAACCGGAAACAACGGTAAGTATTCCCTTATTATCCATTTTCCATTTCCTCCGCCCTTTGGGCTATCGTTTCGGGTGTGAGTGCGGCAAGTACGATGCTGTCATTTTCACATACTATAACAGACTTGGTCTTTCTTCCCAAAGTAGCATCGATTATCTTTCCGCTTTCCCTGGCAGATGCTATCATCCTTTTTACCGGAGCCGAATCCGGGGTAAGGATCGATATTATCTTATCCTTATTTACAAAATTGTTAAAGCCTATATGAAGTAGAAAACTCATTCTATATTCTGGACCTGCTCTCTTATCTTCTCGATGAGAGTCTTTAATTCAATGCCTCTGTTGGATATCTCAAGATCCGTACTCTTTGAAAGGATAGTATTGGCTTCTCTGTTTAATTCCTGAACTATAAAGTCAAGCTTTCTTCCGTTGGCACCCTCGGTATTTAATGTATTTATCAGCATGTCCGAATGGCTCTTTAATCTTACTATCTCTTCATCTACGCAGGACTTATCTGCAAATACGGTAACTTCGGTAAGAAGTCTGCTCTCATCGACTTTGGTATCGCCTAAGATCTCAAGGACTCTTGAATTGATCTTTTCCCTGTATTCCGCAATGATCTCGGGACTTCTCTTTTCTATGAAATCAACATGTCCTTTAAGCTCGTTTAATTTATCAAGAAGATCGGCCTTAAGATTGGCTCCTTCCTTCGATCTTGCTTCGGTAAACGAAACAAGCGCCTTTTCGAGAGCTTCCTTTAAGGTATTAAGGATATCTTCTTCGTTTAGTTCATCATCCTCTATGGTAAATACCTCGGGGAATCTTGAAAGCGCGGAAACCCTGATATCGTTTTCGATATCAAGCTCATTTGACATCTGCTTAAGATATGTAAGGTATGCAGAGGCAACCTCGGGATGATAAACTATATCGGCCTTTTCTCCTGTTGCTGCTTCATAGGTTACATATACATCGACTTTTCCTCTTCCGATGCGGTCTTTTAAATATGCTCTGATCTCCGATTCAAAGGAAATGAGCTTTTTGGGAAGTTTTATCGAAAGATCCAGATACCTGTGATTTACGCTTTTTATCTCAACCGTATATTTTCCGGCTTCGTACTCCGCTTCCCCACGGCCGAAACCTGTCATCGAATTTATCATTTTCTATCCCTTTCCGCAAAAATTTCCTTATATATTATATTGTTTAATTTTATAAACGTCAAGCGCGTGAGATATCGGAAATATCAGTATCTATGACCATGGAAAAGTTGGTATGATAAATGACATATCCCGGTCTTGCTCCGGCCGGCTTTTTTACCTCTTTCCTTTTCACGTAGTCAATCTCAACCTTATCGCTTTCACCGGCTGCCGAATAATGCGCAGCAAGGCGCGCCGCTTCCTCAAAAGCCTTATCGGAAGGCTCTTTTCCCGCACATTTTAAGAGCACGTGGGAACCGGGCAGACCTTTGGCGTGAAACCACCAGTCCCTGTTGTCAGCAAGTTTGAATGTTATCTCCTCATTCTGGAGATTGTTCTTCCCCACATATATGATATCTCCGTCCGAGCTTAAGAACTTAAGGGGCTCGCTCTTTACAGGCTTACTCTTTCCCTTTCCCAGGGTCTTTTTTTTGATAAACCCGCTCGAATAAAGTTCCTGCCTTATGCCGTTTAAGTCATCTTCGTTTTCCGCAAGCTCTATCGAATTTAAAACTCCCTTAAGATAATCCAGTTCTTCCTCCGTTTCTTTGGTAAGAACGGAGAGAGCTTCGTACGTCCTTTTCAGCTTTGCATATCTGTCGTAATATTTTTTTGCGTTCTGAAGAGCGCTCAATGTATCATCAAGCGGGATCGTTATCTCTTTTTCGGTATGATAATCGACGACTTTTATCTCCTTATCCCCGGGCTTTGCACCATAGCCGTAGATATTTAAAAGCTCACCGTAAAGCTGATACTTATCCTTCTTTTCCGTATCCTTAAGCTGCTTTAACTGAAGGTCGAGCTTCTTTGCATTACGGGATATCATCGTTTTAACTATATGGGTAAGATCGGATGACTTGGATCTTAATATGCTCAGGTTTTTCTTTTCGTTATAAAAACCGATAAGAAGATCCGACATACTGTCGAATCTCTTTACCTTAAGATCGGAACATATGCCGTACTTAAATACGGAAAAATCAACAGGTATATCGTTTTCATCATAATATACCAGAAAATCATGATCACCCTTTGTGATATCATCCTTTAGCTTTTTCAGCTCATCGATAATCTTTTCGTTATCGATAACGTCATTCATATATGAAGAAGGATCGATACCGGCCCTGAATGCGATCTCATTTGCGGTAAAAGGTGAAAGACCCGTATATCTTTTTATCAGATGATCTCTTAAAGTAAGATTTCCGTAGCCGCTTTTATTTAAGTCAAATCCACTTTCGATATCATCTGCATTATTTATAATATCTATCTTTCCTTCGGAAACCGGGATGAAATAGTT
>DMCJ01000225.1 GCA_003446735.1 Lachnospiraceae bacterium
GTAAGCTGCCTTTTGGCAAAATGCCTTGTATCTCTTTTGATAAGATAAACGGCGCGATCAAGATCGTATTGCCCGGAAAGATAAGCGTATATCTCCTTATATCCGAGACCCTGCATGCTCGTAGCATCTTTCTTTACGCCCATATCCATAAGAGACTTTACTTCAGCTACAAGTCCGTCATTTATCATTATATCAACACGTTTATCTATATTATCATAAATCTTTTCTCTGTCATCATTTAAGACAAAATACATATGATCATAGGATGCTGACTTATTTCTTTCTTCTTCATTGTGCTCCGATATCTTTTTGCCGTTCAGTTCATAGTAGCAAAGAGCTCGAATTACACGTTTTATATTGTTTTTGTGAATGCTCTCACAGGACTTTGGATCAACTTCCATAAGTCGCTCATATAAAAGATCAGGGTCACTATCGGCTAACTTTTCATATTTTTCCCTGATACCTGAAGATCTTTCTTCATCTTCATCCTTAAAATCGATATCATAGAGAACGGACTGGATGTAAAAGCCGGTCCCGCCCGCCATTATGGGGATCTTACCCCGGGAATATATATCATCTAAAGCTTTTTTTGTATATTCCTTAAATTTAAAAACATTGAATTCTTCGTCCGGCTCTAATATATCGATAAGATGATGTCTAACGCCCATCATCTCATCTTCTCTTATCTTTGCGGAGCCTATATCCATATGTTTATATACCTGCATGGAGTCGGCACTTATAATCTCGCCGTCAAGTTTTTTTGCAAGCTTTATCGAAAGAAAAGTCTTTCCGACTGCAGTAGGTCCGGTAAGTATTATGAGTTTATTTTTTTCGCTCATCATATTACCCTCTTAAATCTCTTTTCCATCTCGTATTTGCTCATGGAGAACATGGTGGGTCTTCCGTGAGGACAATGATAGGGATTCTGAAGTGAAAACAGTTTTTTAAGAAGGACCTTTGCTTCACTTACGCTTAATCTGCTGTTTCCCTTTACCGCAGCCTTACAGCTCATGGATGCGATCTTTGTATTAATGATCTCGGGATTTCCTTTAAGAGGGAAGTCCGTAAGCTCATCGAGAACGCTTAAGAAAAGATCTCTTTCATCAGTCCCGTAAAGATCCAGAGGGACGCCTCTTATCGCGATATCGTTTCCTCCGGGATTATCGAATTCAAAACCGAGAAACTTAAAATGCTCTTCGTATTTAAGCAAAGTCTGAAGCTCTTTTGGACTTAATGTTATGACCGTTGCCGGCATAAGCATCTGGGTGGGATTTTCTTTGTTCCTTAATTTTTCCATCCAGTTTTCGTAATTTACCTTCTCGTGAGCGGCATGCTGATCCACAAAATATATCTTATCCTTAAATTCCACGATCCAATAGGTCTCAAACACCTGGCCTATTATATTAAAGGTTTCTTCCGGGCGTTCTGTATATTCATCATTTTCGGCGTTATCAAGAGCATCGGAAAAAAGCTCCATCTGAACGCTCTTTGTCTTAACTTCGTCATCTTTTTTGATCACGGGATTTGAATAGGGAATATAAGGCGCTTTCTTCGGAGCCGGATTTCCTATTACGCGGTAAGGTGTTACGATAGGTGCGGTATTAAGATTTGCTTTTACTTCTTCGGGTACTTCGATCTTTTTGGCCGGCCTTTTTTCAAATGGCTCGGGAGCATGATAGGAAGTATTTACAAGTCTGTTTGACTCATCTTCTTTTTTCTCATTTTCCTCAAATGCGACATATTCGGGGATCATTATTCCTTCGGACAAAAGAGACGAAACGGTCTCAATAAGAAATGCCGCAAAAGGTTTGGAATCCATAAAACGGATCTCCATTTTTGTGGGATGGACATTTATATCTATAAGATCTCCGGGAATATCAAAATGAAGAACGGCAAACGGATATTTATGCTGCATCAAAAATCCCTGATATGCTTCTTCCAAAGACTGGGATATGACCTTGCTTCTTATATATCTTCCGTTTACAAAGAATACTTCGTATGAACGATTGCTTCGGGCAAGTACGCTCTTTCCCAAAAATCCGGTGATCTTTATGCCGCTCTCGCTTATCCTTTCAACGGGAATTAAGTTTTTGACTGTTTCTTTTCCGTAAATCCGGTATATGATCTCGGAAAGATCACCGTTACCGGATGTAAAGAACTTGTTTTTCCCGTTTATGATAAATGATATGGCTATATCGGGATGTGACATCGCAAGATGTTCCAGAAGCTCGGATATATAAGAGCCTTCAGTCATGGATGTGCGAAGGAATTTTCTTCTTGCGGGTGTATTGTAAAAAAGATCTTTTACTATTATCGTAGTTCCGTCGGGCGCGCCGACTTCTTTAATCTCGGAAAGCTCTCCGCCTTCGCAGTTAACCGTTATACCGCTTAAGTCATCTTTTCGTTTTGTCGTAAGCGTAACTCTCGAGACGGCACTTATGCTTGATAAGGCTTCACCCCGAAAGCCGAGGCTTTCGATATCGTTTAAGTCTTCAAGTACATTTATCTTACTGGTAGCATGACGCAAAAATGCATTATTTACATCTTCTATGCCGATACCGCAGCCGTTATCCGTGACCCTTATAAAGGAAATGCCGCCTTCCTTTATCTCCACGGTTATCTTATCTGCCCCGGCATCTATGGCATTTTCCGTAAGTTCCTTGACAACACTGGCCGGTTTTTCAACAACTTCTCCGGCAGCTATCTTGTCGATCGTATCAGCGCTAAGTAAATGGATAAGTCCGGCCATATCTTCTCCTTTATCCCTGCCACCTGTTCTTTCGCATGTTCTGCAGCCTGTATAAGGTGTTTAATGCATCAAGCGGCGTTAATGACTGAATATCTATCTCATCGAGTTCCTTTAAGACATCCTCGTCTTTTAATGTATCAAAGAGCGAGAACTGCATTATATCAACTTCGTCATATCTGCGTACCTTCTTTGACTTTTCCTTATCCTGGGTTGAGATAAGATTAAGCTTATCGGTCACATCATTATCCTGAAGAGTCTCGGATATCTCTTTGGCGCGGTCGATCACGATATCGGGAACACCGGCAAGCTTTGCGACCTGGATACCATAGCTCCTGTCAGCTCCGCCTTTAACTATCTTTCGTAAAAATACTATATCATCGCCCTGCTCCTTAACGGCGATACAGTAATTGTTCACGTTGTTCATCCTGCCTTCAAGTTCGGTAAGTTCATGATAGTGCGTGGCAAATAAGGTCTTTGCACCTAAAAGCCTTTTGTTACTTATATGTTCGATGACAGCCCATGCTATCGAAAGACCGTCGTAAGTAGATGTTCCTCTTCCGATCTCATCTAAGATAAGAAGGCTTTTTGAAGTAGCATTTCTTAGTATATTGGCAACTTCGTTCATCTCGACCATAAAGGTTGACTGACCGCTGGCAAGATCATCCGAAGCACCTACTCTTGTAAAAATCCGATCCACGATACCAATCTGGGCCTTTGAAGCAGGGACAAAGCTTCCCATCTGAGCCATGAGCACGATCAGCGCAGACTGTCTCATATAGGTCGATTTACCGGCCATATTGGGGCCTGTTATTATAGATATCAGATTTTTGGAGTTATCAAGCAGAGTATCGTTTGAGACAAATCCGTCGTGTTCTATCATCTGCTCAACTACCGGATGTCTACCGCCTTTTATGTTTATAAGTCCCTTATCGTTCATCTCGGGAAGCACGTAGCCGTTTCTTTCGGCCACATATGCAAGATCCGAAAGCATATCTATTTTAGCGATTATCTTTGCGGTATTCTGTATCCTTTCCATATGCATGGATACAGTATCGAGTATATCGGAAAACATGGATGCTTCAAGACGGTTTGCCTTTTCCTCGGCATTTAATATCTTATCTTCAAGCTCCTTTAATTCCTCATTCATATACCGCTCGGAACCCGTAAGTGTCTGTTTTCTTATCCACTCTTTGGGAACCTGATCCTTATATGAATTGGTGACTTCGAAATAATAACCGAATACTCTGTTAAAACCGATCTTTAAGTTCTTTATACCGGTTTTTTCCCTTTCGGTCACTTCCATATCATAGAGCCATTGCTTACCTCGCACCTTGGCGCTCTTTAGCTCATCGAGTTCTTCGTTAAAGCCCTCTTTTATAAAGCCCCCGTCTTTTAAGGATATCGGGGCATCCTCATCTATGGATGCGTCGATAAGTTCAAATATATCCGTAAGCGTGTCGAAATCATCATTAAGCTCTTTTAATAGATCGCTCTTATCCGTGATATCAAAAAGCACGGTCTTCATGGGCGAAAGCATCTTAAGGCTCTTTGAAAAAGCAAGCATATCACGGGGATTTGCGCTCCTATAGCTTATCCTTGTAAGCAGTCTTTCAAGGTCATATACTCCGGTAAGATATTCACGGATCTCATCTCTTGTCACGGGATTTCTGTAAAATGCGTTAACGGCTTCAAGACGCTTATCTATCTCATTTAGATTTATAAGCGGAGAAATAACGGCCTGCCTTAAACATCTTGCACCCATCGCTGTCTTGGTCTTATCAAGGACCCATAAAAGAGTTCCTCTTTTCTGCTTTTCCCTTAATGTCTCGGTAAGCTCCAAGTTCCTTATCGTATAACTGTCAAGGAGCATGTAATCTCCCGACTTGAGCGGAACTATGCGGGTAAGATGGGTAAGATCGTTTTTCTGAGTCTCATAAAGATAATTAAGGACTCCACCGCAGGCGGATTTGCCTACGACAAAATCGGTAAGTCCCAAAGCGGTAAGAGAAGCCTTAAAATGCTCCGTAAGTATCTTGTCGCATTCATCTTCCCTGAAATATCTGTCATCAAGCCTGTATAAAGGAGCATTTATGCGGTTTTTAATATCCTCAAAGGAAAAACCGCTCATCATAAGGCCTTCGTTGCAGATTATCTCAACAGGATTAAACCTTAGGATATCATCATAGAGTTCTTTTATGTCATTAAGCTCGGAAACATAGAATTCACCTGTCGTAACATCGCAGAGCGAGATACCGATCTTATCCGAATAGACTATCGACATGAGATAATTGTTCTTACCCTCATCAAGGGCCTGCATGTCGATATTTGTGGAAGGCGTGACTATCCTTACCACATCTCTTTTTACTATGCCTTTTGCTTCTTTGGGATCTTCGAGCTGCTCGCAGATAGCGACTTTATAGCCGTGTTTTACAAGCCTGTTAAGATAGGAATCCACAGCGTGATAAGGAATGCCGCACATAGGCGCACGTTCCTCTAAACCGCAGCTTTTTCCGGTAAGCGTAAGATCGAGCTCCCTGGATGCTATCTTTGCATCTTCAAAGAACATCTCATAAAAGTCACCGAGCCTGTAGAATAAGATACAGTCGTTGTATTCTTTCTTTGTTTCAAGATACTGTTTCATCATGGGGGTCATTTCAGCCATCTATAAGTTCCCCCAGATAATAAAATCCTTTGCATTCATTCATACGTACTTTTCTTATCGTTCCTATAAGAGAAGGATCACCCTTAAAATGAACGAGCATGTTATGGGAAAGTCTTCCTGTAAGCATGCCTTCCTCGTGATCGTTTATCTCTTCTATAAGGACATCCTCTTCTCTGCCTTTAAACCTTAATGCCCGCTCTTTGGCCGCAAACTGGACTTTCTTTAAAAGGCGGTCAAAATTCCTTTTAACCGTTTCATTATCCACCTGCTCCATCTTAGCTGCAGATGTTCCGGTCCTGATGGAGTATTCAAAAGTAAAAGCATTGTCAAATTTAACTTTATCTACTACGGATATCGTATCATCCACATCCGCATCAGTCTCGGTCGGAAAGCCTACGATGATATCCGTTGTAAGCGAAATGTCGGGCATACTGTTTTTGATCTTATCGGCAAGCCTTAGATAATCGTCTTTTGTATAATTCCTGTTCATCGCCTTTAATATCCGATCCGAACCTGATTGAAGCGGCAGATGAAGATGGGAACAGATCTTATCGTTTGCGCTCATTACTTTTATAAGATCATCTGAAAGATCTTTGGGATGGGATGTCATAAATCTTACGCGTTTTATCCCTTCAATCTGACATACCTTTTCAAGAAGTGCAGGAAATGAGATCGCATCATCAAGTCCCTTGCCGTAGGAATTTACATTCTGGCCAAGGAGCATGACTTCACATACTCCGTCCATAGAAAGCGATCGTATCTCATTTAAGATATCCTTATAGGCGCGGCTTCTTTCACGCCCCCTGACATAGGGCACGATACAGTAGGTACAGAAATTATTGCAGCCGAACATGATGTTGACACCTGATTTATAAGGATATTTTCGCTCGCAGGGAAGCGATTCGACTATCTTATCGCCCTCCTCCCATATATCCACTATCATGTCATCCTGCTCAAAAAGAGATAATACATATTCGGGAAATTTGTAAAGATTATGCGTGCCGAATATAAGATCCACATGAGAATAGCTCTTTTTGATCTTTTCTATCACGGAAGGCTCCTGCATCATACATCCGCAAAGTGCGATCTTAAGAGAAGGGTTATTCTTCTTATAGCCCTTTAAGACGCCAAGTCTTCCGAACACTCTCTGATCGGCATTATCTCTTACGGTACAGGTATTATAGATGACAAGATCGCAGTTTTCATCTTCGGTGATCTCAAATCCCGCGCTTTTTAATATACCGCAGAGCTTCTCGGAATCCCTGAAGTTCATCTGACATCCGAAAGTAACGATACAGGCTTTAAGAGCCCGGCCGTTTTTTTCTTTATATTCATCGGTAAGAAGTTTTAATCTTTTTATATTCTCTTTTTGTATATCGGCTTCTCCGATACATTCAATCCCGCTGTAACTCACGGATATCTCCTTTTTTCTCGGTAACTATCATTTCTGCTTTTATATCATTATCATCATGGGGCAGTTTTTCTGTTATAAAGCCGCTGTAAATGGGAACTAGGCTTGTAATGCTTATATCATAAAGATCCATATTTAAAAGATCCGAAAGAAACCTGTCATAAAAGCCTCCTCCGTAACCTAAACGGTAAAAATCCTTATCTGCGCAAAGTGCCGGCGCTATGTTAAGGATGTTTAGTTTTCTTTTTCCGGCTTTGATATATGAAATAAGATCATTTTGGCTTTCTTTCGGCTCTCTTATCCCGTAAGACGAAACTGTAAATCCCGCTTTTTCATCATAGGGATAAAATATCATATCAGTACCCTTAACTTTCGGGATGAATACCTTCTTATCAAGTAAAAGCGCGCTTTTTATAAGATAAGAGGTATCAAATTCGCTTCCGAAAGAAAGAAACACAAGAAGAATATCACTGCTTTTAAATATCTGACTTCCGGTGATGTTATCCGATATATCTTTGCATATCTTTGCATGATCGGGACTGTTAAACAGTTCATCCCGCATTTTTTTGTATTTACTTCTTATTTCCTTCTTATCCATATCAGATCTGGTCGGCATCAAGAGCGGCAACATAATCGGCAAGATAGAAATCATCATCTTTGTTTGCCTTAAAATATGTTCCTATATTTCTTCCGTCCATAATGCGATGTATTATCCTCATATCCGAAGCATTGGCTATTATCATATCGGCTCCGGCGCTCGTTGCGATCTTTGCAGCAGAAAGCTTTGTGTTCATGCCTCCGGTTCCGGATAAGCTGCCGGTAGATGACTTACCCATATTAAGTATATGATCATCGAGTTTATCGACTTCTGATATGAACTTAGCATCGGGATTAACGTTAGGATCATCCGAATAAAGTCCGTCTATATCGGAAAGAAGTATGAGCAGATCCGCTTCGACAAGTGCCGCAACTATGGCCGAAAGCGTATCGTTATCACCGAATTTGATCTCAAATGTCGTAACGGTATCGTTTTCGTTAACTACAGGGACAACGCCCATTTTTAAAAGCTCCGAAAATGTATTGTGGGCATTTAATCTGTTTAAGGGATCGGAAACCGTATTTTTGGTCATAAGTATCTGAGCAGTCTCATGATGATATTCGGAAAATATCTTCTGATAAGTCATCATGAGCCTTGCCTGACCTAAGGCAGCACAGGCCTGCCTGAAGGGCACGGTCTCATCTTCCGTCTTTTTCTTGTTTAAAAGTTTTCTTCCTACAGCTATAGCACCCGAAGATACAAGGATAACGTCTTTTCCCTTGTTGCGAAGGTCGCATATCTCACGGACTAAAACATCTAACTTTATATAATCAAGTCCGCCGGTCTCCTCATGCTGAAGGGAGGAAGAACCGACCTTTATGACTATCCTTTTTTTATCTTTTATCGCATCCCGTAAATTACTCATTTTTAATAAACCTGTTTATTATCCTTTCCGATACTTTTATACCGTCCGATGCGGCACTTATTATACCGCCCGCATAACCCGCGCCTTCTCCGCATGGGTATAATCCGCTTACATTGATACTCTCTAAGCTGTTTTCATCTCTTATGATCCTTACGGGAGAAGAAGTCCTTGTTTCGGAGCCGAACAAAAGAGCATCATCCATATCAAAGCCCTGTATCTTTTGCCCGAATTCCATCATCGCACTTAAAAATGCTTCTTCGATCTTATAAGGATATATGCCTCTTAAATTCGCTTTTTCGTATTTTCCCAAAGTATATGGCAAAACCCGGCCGAAGTCTTTGGTCTTTGTATCATTTATGAAATCTCCGAGTCTTTGAACGGGTATTCTTCCGTTACAAAGCTCAAATGTCTTTTTTTCGATCTGTCTTTGAAATTCGATACCGGAAAGAACGTCCCCCGTTCCAAAATCTTTTTCATCAACGCTTACAACGATCGCGGCGTTAGCATTTATGCCATCCCGTTTTGAATAGCTCATTCCGTTAACGCATAAGGCATTTTCTTCGGAAGATGAATTAATGACATATCCTCCCGGGCACATGCAGAAACTGTA
>DMCJ01000207.1 GCA_003446735.1 Lachnospiraceae bacterium
GCATTTACTCCGCCGAACTCCTTAAACAGGACCGCTTTTCCTTCCATTACCGGCATAGCAGCATAGGGTCCGATGTTTCCAAGCCCGAGTACTGCACTTCCGTCGGAAACAACCGCGATCGTGTTGGACTTTATCGTATATTTGTATGCTGCCTCAGGATCTTTTGCGATGACCTTACAGGGCTCGGCAACTCCGGGCGTATATGCAAGAGCTAAAGCCTCGGAGGAATCAACCTTGGCTTTTGCCTCCGTAGTAAGCTTGCCGCCCCACTCTTCATGCAGCATCAAAGCTTTTTCATTTGTAGTCATAATATGTTTCTCCTTCCCTTAAATAAAACCGTCCCTACTATTTTACTCCATTTATTACATTTTCACAAGAAAAACCGCCTCGTCGGATCCCCTTTCCTGCCCCGTATACCGGATCGATATTCCTGTCCAAATCCGGAACTTTTATCCGGGCAGATCAGGATAAAGTAATTCGGCTTTCGGATATCAATATCGCATTTCGAACCGCACAATCGAATCCGGCTGATAATCGGCTCCGGCAATTTTAAAATCCCATATGTTATTCTTTCTAACCACAATATGATGTATAAATATTTTATGTAAACCTGGCAATTTTGGGCAAAAATCAACCACAAGTCACGAAATATAAAATAACATTATTCTCTAAAAATGCATCTGTCAACCACGAATCTTATAACGATATTTAATTTTGTTTTAATTTATCAGACACTTTTTATACCAGCTCTTTAAGCCGAACATATTGTATGACGCCTTTTAAATAACGCAAAAAACACCGCCCACTATATTTAGCGGTGTTATTTAATTGATTTTTACGTCTCAGGAATTAATTCTCTCGATCCGCCATTTAAATATCATGTGGATTTTAATTTTTCAAAGATCAGACCTAATATGGCCCGATTTTACGTATTTATGAAAAAATCGGTGAAAAGAAAAGAGTGCATATTTCGCGATACTCAATCATTGGTTCAAAACAAGAAAGAGAAAAAAGAAAATTTTGACCATATAGCAGATGCATTTTGATCATATCATTTAAAACATGGAGAAACGTATTGGTGAAAACCTGATTTGCGGGCAAGTAAAATAAATCTTAAGGTATAACACTTTGGAACCAAATGTCTTGAAATAATCGTTCATAAGTAATCTTTCTCCTTGAGAGAATACCTATTCATCTTCTTGATTTTTTTGTTCTTTCAGTTCCTTGTTCATCTTAACAACAGCTATTATAAAATGAACGATTGCAGTAGCAAATGATGGTAAACTAACAAAAAACCATAAATACATAGCCCCGAGTCCACGCAGGATAAAGTTGTGGTCGTTTATATAACTAATGACTCCAATTATCACTGTTATTATAGTTATCGCAAAACAAATCAAAGAGACAGTAAACCTTGACTTTTTATCCGTTAAGAAACCAATGAAATAAGCAACACCCGTTAATAAAAATGGCGTAGTTATCATACTGATAAATATTGCATTAAAAGGTAACACGTCACTCATAATAAGAAAAAAGCCCATAATTGATAGTATGAGTAGCGGAATTATCAACCTAATAAAAAACCATTCCGCTTTGGATACATGTTCTTTCATAAAAAAATGTCCCCTTATTTGTGACACCCTATTCCTCAGTAAGATATAAGAGTCCGAATGTTCCGGGGCCGCAGTTGACGGCTATGGCCGGAGAAGCCTTCTGGAAATAGATGTTTTCAAAACTTCCTTTGGCATCTATGAGCTTCCTGATCGAACGAAGGTCGTTCTGGGTAAGGCCGACGTAGGTCACGAATAAAGTCCTTTTGTCCATCCTGTTGTAATCCGAAAGACATGAATCTATATAGCTCTTCCATGCGCTTTCGCGTGAGCCGATATACGCTCTTCCGACGGAGATGACTCCCTTTCTGAGCATAAGTACGGGGCGTATCATAAACGCCTTTACAATACCGGCTATCCTGGGGCCCACCTGTCCGCCGCGCGCGAGATAATCGAGGTTGTCAACGATAAAGCTGGAGTGTGCCCTCTTTTTGACGCCCTCGAGCCTCTCAACGATATCCTCGGCCGAAAGGCCTTCCTGAGCCATTCTCGCAGCCTCCATGGCAATAAGGCCCTGGCCGCTTGAAAGATGTCCGGTGTCCACAACAAATACATTGTCAAAAGATCCCGAAGCTTCAACTGCTGCCGGGCATCCGCTCTCGGCAACTTTACTCGAAATGGATATATGTACCACGTTATTGGCACTTACTAACTGTTTCGCAAAGAATGCTTCGTGTTCCTCGACTGTAGGTGCCTGCGTAAGGACTTTTCCGACATTCTTCCTCATATAAGCAAGCAGGCCCTGCTGCTCTATTTCTATACCGTCCATGAAAAGGCCGTTTTCCATTCTGACCTTATGCGGGAGCAGCACTATGTTTAATTTCTCCGCAACCGTCTTCGGGAGGTCGGCTACGCTTTCCGATGTGATGACTACCGAAGCCTTCCTTACATCCTCGCTGTTCCATAAGAGGGATTCTTCCATGACTTCTTCCGCACTTCCGGTAAGTGTGACAAGTTCGCTGGGAAGCTGCTTCTTTAACTCCATCTCAAGCGCCTGGCCGCTGACAGGCTTTACGACATATCCGTCAAAACCTTCTTTAGCGTAAAGCGCGGCACTCTCGGAGCCGACATTCGCGGTAAGAGCAACTATCCTTGCTTCCTTTGAAAGACCGCCTGTCTGCTTTCTTATATTATGCATACATTCTATGCCGTTCATTCCGGGCATGAGATGATCCATGAATATAACATGATATTCCTCTTCGAGAGTCTTTTTCAGGGCTTCCTCGCCGCTTGATGCGGTATCGATATTAACCCTTGTATCCCTGAGCAGCTTCTCTACGACCATGAGGTTTGCTTCCGTATCATCTACGACAAGGATCCTCGCATCCGGCGCTTCAAAGCTTCTGTGATATTCCGTTCGATGGCCTAAATTCTTATGCTCTTCTATGCCTATCTCTCCGATAGCAGTGTCGTTTGCGATCTTCTGAGGGATCTCAATGACGAAGGTGGATCCTTTGGTATAAACACTGTTGACCGTGATCTTTCCGCCCATAAGATCCACGAATTCCTTAACTATGGAAAGGCCGAGTCCCGTTCCTTCTATATATCTGTTCTTTTCCTCATCGACCCTCTTAAAGGCGGTGAAAAGATAAGGAATGCTCTCTTTTTTGATACCCATGCCGGTATCGGTTACCGAATAGATGACATCCGCATATCCGGGCTTTTTCCTTTCACACTGAATGGTAAGCGTTACCGATCCTTCATTTGTGTATTTGATGGCATTGTTTAATACATTTATAAGGATCTGCTTTATCCTTACTTCATCTCCTATAAGCTCGCTCGGGAGATCCGGAGCAACATTTACATGGAATTCCAGATTCTTCTTTTTTGCATTTAACCAGAGCATTCCCACGACATCCGAAAGCATGTCACCGGTGTGATAATTTACCGGCGTAAGGCTCATCTGCCCTGATTCGAATTTGGACATGTCAAGAATGTCGTTGATAAGGTGGAGGAGCATCTTGCCCGCAGACTGGATGCTCGCGGAATTTTCATTTATCTCATCCGAGACATTCTCTCTTAAGGTTATCTCATTAAGGCCCAGGATCGTATTTATGGGAGTCCTTATCTCATGCGACATGCTCGAGAAGAAATTGTTCTGCGTTCTGTTTAAGAGCTCGATCTCCTTTGCCTGCTTCTCGATCTCGCCGAAAGCTATCCTCTGGAGCCTTATCTCATAAGCAGCCACTATTGCGACTATGGACGAAACGATAAGGACCGTTACAAGCGCATAGATATCATTTACCTTTCTCGGTATCTCGTAATAAATCCCGTAGTTATATGCGTCCCAGTAAAAGAAGCATATCCATAATGCGTCCAGGGCAAGAAATATATATCTCTTAAGCCCTCTCATCATAATGACAACATACATGACTCCGGTAGCAAACCACAGTCCTGAGCAGTTCCCCAGGTATCTTCCGGTCGCTACCGCCTCCGGTATCATGTAAAATATAAGGACGATGGCAATGATCGTGGACATCGTATCTATCATTTTCTTCCTGATACCGAATACCATAAGAGTAAGTGTAAGTATCAGTCCCGCGAGCATGAAATTGAATTTAAAATTTGCAAAGAAAGCGGGCCTTTTAAAATAAAAACTGCCTGTATACTCGGCTGCTGCCATGTACAGAAAAAGCGGCGGTATAATGGTAAGGCAAAGGACGGTAAAGAGCTTTACCTGTGCCGAAGCATGTCTCTTTCCTGAGCGATGTTCCTTTTCCCTCATCATCTTCCACCTCCTTTTCCTTCAGGCTCAAATTCGAGCACCTCATCCTGATCCGGATCTC
>DMCJ01000193.1 GCA_003446735.1 Lachnospiraceae bacterium
ATGGAGCTTCTCGGACACAGCTTCTTTGTATTCTGCAACGCAGAGACAGATCAGGTAAACGTAGTATACAAGAGAAAAGGAAACACTTACGGACTTATAGAGCCCGAGATCTGATACTCTGACCCTGATTTAAGGAGAAGCAATGGACAGAAGACAGAAATATGCAAAGGACATTAAAAAGCTGGTCCTTGTTGTCGACGACGAATATATTAACAGACAGCTGCTTGGATTCATTATCAGAAACGAGTATGACGTGATATACGCCGAAAACGGCGAAGATGCCCTTAGAAAGATCAGAGACAATAAAGAAGCCTTATCGCTTATCCTTCTCGATCTGCTTATGCCCGTTATGGACGGGTTTGAGGTTATAAAGACGGTCAGGGAAGATGAGGAACTGTCCAGGATACCCATAATAGTCTGCACCAGTGAGGCGGATGCCGAGATAAGAAGTCTCGGTATGGGTGCCATAGATTTTGTTAAGAAGCCTTACAGGAATGAAGTAGTCCTTGCAAGGATCCGTCGTATAATCGAGCTTGCCGAAGAACAGAGCATCATTGAAGCAACCGAAAGAGAAGCTCTGACCGGTCTTTATACAAAAGACTATTTTCTGGAGTATTCTTTGCAGCTCGAGAAATATCATTCCGACTGGGATATGGATGCCGTTGCGATCGACATAGATCATTTCCAGCTTGTTAACGAATTATACGGAAGAGAATACGGAGACGAGATATTAAAGACAATAGCCGGCAGACTCATGACGATATTATCGAATGAGACTGACGGCTATGCTTGTCGTATAGAGGCGGACAAATTCTTTGTTTTCTGCCGGCATATGGACAATTATGAAGAGGTAAGAAACGAGATTGCGGAGGGGCTTTCCCGCATTTCGGAAAATCACAGGATAAGACTCAGGATGGGAGTGTATCCCGGCGTTGACAGAGGCCTGGACATGAGTCTTCGTTTCGACAGAGCCAAGATGGCCTGTGATCGGATAAGGAATGATTATACCAGAACAGTAGCTTATTATGATAATGATATACATGAAAGGATCATATATGAAAGAAGGCTCATAAATGATTTCCATTCCGCACTGGAGAGAGGAGACTTCATAGTCTACTATCAGCCCAAATACGATGTTACCGGAGACAAACCGGTCTTATCGAGCGCCGAGGCTCTCATCAGATGGAAGCACCCTGAGCTCGGACTCATAAGCCCGGCGGATTTCATTCCTCTTTTTGAGAAGAACGGTCTTATCGCGTTTCTGGATCATTATGTATGGTCACAGGCGGCGAAGAAGATAAAGGAGTGGAAAGATGAATACAAAGTGAGCATTCCCGTATCCGTAAACGTTTCCAGGATGGATATGTATGATCCGCTTCTTATTGAGAAGCTGACAGCATGCCTTAAGGATAATGACATCTCCGCCGGTGAGCTGTATCTTGAGATCACGGAGTCGGCTTATGCCGAAGACTCGGATCAGCTCATAGAAGTCGTTAAAAAACTTCGTGAACTGGGATTTATGATCGAGATGGATGATTTCGGGAGCGGTTATTCGTCCCTTAATATGTTAACGACCATTCCCATAGATGTCCTTAAGATGGATATGAAATTCATCCAGAACCTAAGGCACGATGAGAGAAATTTTAAACTGATAGAGATGATCATAGATATCGCCGGATTCATAGATGTCAAGGTGATAGCCGAAGGAGTTGAGGACGAATCACAGGTTGGTCGTCTTAAAGAAGCGGGTTGCGATATCATTCAGGGTTATTATTTTTCCAGGCCCGTTCCGCCTGAGGAATTCATTAAGTTTTTCGGCTGACAGCAAGGAGGATGTATGCTCAGTGTTGAGTCATTAAGGAAATTCGGAGCGGATACCGGGACAGGCCTTTCAAGATGTTATGATGATGAAGAATTTTATCTGGGGCTTGTTAAGAATGTACCCGGAGAGCAGGGGTTCGATTTACTGTTATCGGCGCTTTCCGAGGGAGAAAAAAAGACAGCTTTTGAATACGCTCATGCTTTAAAAGGCGTTCTTGAGAACTTAAGTCTTACGCCTCTTTGCGTTCCGTTAAGCAAACTTACGGAGCACTTAAGAGCCGAAGATAATATGGATTATTCTCCCCTTATATCGGAAATAATAAAACAAAGAGATGCACTGGCGGATATATGTAGAGAGTAATGGCTTTTTTTCATTGCAAAGTGTTTCGCCGTATGTTACAATATTGTTTGCGGGAAATGACAAAAAAATAACAATCATTTTCCCGAGTGTAGTTAATTGATCAGGAGGAAAGTTAAATGGCAAAGAAAGTCGTATTAGCAGGCGCTTGTCGTACCGCCATCGGTACTATGGGCGGAGGACTCAGCACCACTCCCGCAGCAGAGCTTGGTGCTATTGTTATCAAAGAGGCATTAAACCGCGCAGGTGTGGCACCCGATAAGGTAGATCATGTTTATATGGGATGCGTTATCCAGGCGGGTCTCGGACAGAACGTTGCACGTCAGGCAAGCATTAAGGCTGGACTTCCCATTGAGGTTCCGGCAGTTACCGTCAATGTGGTTTGCGGTTCCGGTCTTAACTGTGTTAACATGGCAGCTCAGATGATCCAGGCAGGAGATGCCGATATCGTAGTTGCCGGCGGTATGGAAAACATGTCAATGGCTCCTTTTGCCATTCCCAACGGACGTTACGGATATCGTATGATGTGGCCTTCACAGAGCCAGGGCGGTCTTGTGGATACAATGGTCAAAGATGCCCTTTGGGATGCTTTCAATGATTATCATATGATCACTACGGCCGATAATGTAGCAAGAGAATGGGGCCTTACCAGAGAAGAGCTTGATGAGTTTGCTTTAAAGAGCCAGCAGAAGGCTTGTGCAGCTCAGGAATCCGGCGCATTTGATAAGGAGATCGTTCCCGTAGAGGTCAAGAAGAAAAAAGAGACGATCGTATTTAATAAGGATGAGGGACCCCGTCCCGGATCCACGATCGAAGGCCTTGCAAAGCTTCGTCCCTTAAATCCCGACGGATTCGTTACAGCAGGTAACGCTTCGGGTATCAACGACGGTGCAGCAGCTATCGTTGTAATGAGCGAAGAGAAGGCTAAGGAATTAGGCGTTAAGCCTATGGCTACTTTCGTAGCAGGCGCTCTTGCAGGTGTTCGTCCCGAAGTTATGGGTATCGGCCCTGTAGCAGCTACAAAGAAAGTTATGGCTAAGGCAGATTACAAGATCGAAGACTTCGATATCATCGAGGCAAACGAGGCATTCGCTGCTCAGTCCGTAGCAGTAGGCAAGGACTTAGGCATCGATGTCGACAGGCAGCTTAACCCCAACGGCGGTGCCATCGCATTAGGACATCCCGTAGGTGCTTCCGGAGCCCGTATCCTTGTTACCCTCCTTCATGAGATGGAAGCAAAGGATGCAAAGAAGGGTCTTGCAACTCTTTGTATCGGCGGCGGCATGGGCTGCGCTACTATCGTAGAAAGAGATTAATTCAGTTAGACAGACGGACTGTATATATATTT
>DMCJ01000106.1 GCA_003446735.1 Lachnospiraceae bacterium
TTCTTCAGCATCTGTCTTATCCTTGTTTGTTTAAGCTGCTTTATCTCTTTTATGAAGCTTGCGATAAATTTCAGAAATGTATATTACAGGCTTATCACGGTAGGCCTTGCGGTAGTATATATGTTCCAGATCTTCCTTACGATAGGAGGAGGAACGAGACTCATCCCGCTTACCGGAGTTACGCTTCCACTTATCAGTTCGGGAGGAAGCTCAATACTTACGACCATAATCCTCTTTTCGCTGATCCAGGGATTTAACGTGCTTCAGGCTGAGGAGAAGGAGCGTTATGAAGAAGAATATTAATCCCGTAGCAAAACAGAATTCTCATCTGAAAGTCATCATATATATCTTTGTTTTCCTTATGGCCGCAGTGATCGTAAATGAAGTAAGGTTTATTTATGTTGAAAGTGAGACGGCTATAAACAATTCCTACAATCCCCGTCAGGAGATATTAGCGTCTAAGAATGTAAGAGGCAATATCGTATCTAAAGACGGAGATCTTCTGGCCGTTACGGCAAGAGATGAAAGCGGAAATGAAAAAAGGGTATATCCTTATTCCAATCTTTTTGCCCATGTGGTCGGATTTTCCACCAAAGGAAAGACCGGTGTTGAATATATGGGTAATATGGCCCTTCTTAATTCAAATGCTTCTATGGGCGAAAAGATCCAGAATGAATTATCCGCTTCTAAAAATATAGGTGATACCGTGGTAACGACCCTTGATGTGGATATGCAGACAATATGCTATCAGGCGCTCGGTGCCTTTGACGGCGCGGTCATAGTTACCGAACCTTCAACCGGAAACGTACTTGCGATGGTATCAAAGCCCGATTTCGATCCGAATACGATAAAAGAAGACTGGGCCAAATATACATCCGATTCAAGCTCGAGCGTTCTTTTAAACAGGGCAACACAGGGATTATATCCTCCGGGATCCACATTTAAGATCATCACTGCGCTTGAATATTACAGAGAAAACGACGGTGATGTATCGGGATATCATTATAACTGTAACGGCTCATTTTCGTGTGAGGGTGACAGGATAAACTGCTTCCATGGTTCAAACCACGGAAGTGAGGACTTAAAGAAGAGCTTTGAGAAATCCTGTAATTCTTCATTTGCAAATATAGGTATGAGCCTTGATCTGAAAAAGCTTGATAAGACCTGTAATGACCTTATGTTCAATAAGGATCTTAAATTAAATCTTACAACGAGCAAGAGCCTTTATCTGCTCGGAACAAGTGCTGATTCTTACGATATAATGCAGACATCCATAGGCCAGGGTAAGACGCTCGTAACCCCTCTTTTAATGAACATGATAACCTGCGCAGTAGCTAACGGCGGAACGGTTTATGAGCCGAGGGTGATACAGCGGATCGAAAACTACGACGGTATTGTGGTAAAGGAATACGATACCAAAAAATATGCGACCTTAATGACGGAAGATGAAGCCTTATTTCTTCAGGATCTCATGAAAGGTGTAGTCGAAAACGGTACGGCGACCAAATTAAAAGGCAAAAGCTACAGTGCGGCAGGAAAGACCGGAAGCGCGGAGTTTTCAGGCAATAAAGAAGACTCACATGCCTGGTTTACGGGATATGCTCCGGCGGAAGATCCGAAGATCTGCGTGACCATAATCGTAGAGGGCGCGGGAAGCGGAGGAGAGTATGCGGTGCCCATCGCGGGACGCATATTTGACGCATATTTTTCAGAATAAAACCTATCTTTTTTCCGTGAAATATAGTAAAATATATTTTGGAGTTTCTTTGGAGGAAAAAGTATGTTTGATCATATTTTCGGTAATTATCTTGTAGATAACGGACATCTTTCTAAAGAGCAGCTTGAGAATGTTATTAAGCGTGAAAGTGAACTTAAAGTTTCTTCCGAAGCTGCGGCCAGAAAAACCAGGCTCCTTACCGATGAGCAGATAAAAGAGATCCGGGTACAGCAGGCCCAGCAGGATGATCCGCTCCTGGTTATTGCCGTTGAAAAAGGATTTTTGTCCGAACATCAGGTACAACTTATCAAAAAACAGAAAAACAATCTCTATCTGGCTTTTATTCAGGCAGTTCTTGATCTTGGTTATATGGAATTCGATGATCTTGATAAGGCTTTAATAAACTATCAGAAGGAGCTTCATTTAAAGGACGAGCAGATGGATGATCTTGTCAGCGGTGATCCCGACAGGATGGTCAAATTCTTCTTACCCGGAGGTCAGGAGATAAACAGCAGATTAAGCGCCATTGCTGTCCGCACGATGCTTCGTATAATCAACGATTCGGCCTATGTATCAAAGGCATTTATCACAGATGAGATAAAAGCAGATAATGCAGCGATCCAGAAGATGACCGGAAAGTACAATATAACAACGGGATTTGCCGGAAGAGGGGAAAGCCTTCTTGCCATTGCCAATCCTTTTGCCGAAGAGGAATTCAAAGAAGTAGATGAGGATGCCTTAGATGCTGTCGCAGAATTTACCAACTGCATCAACGGCCTTTTTGCTACCGAGCTTTCCGAGGAGAATATCGAGCTTGAGATGCTCCCGCCCGATTATTACGATCACCCCGTTGTGATCAAAGGAAAGCAGTTCTGTGTTTTCCCGATGACGATCGGTGAAAATGAATTTGATATGGTCCTCTCCGTGGGAAGCGACCTTACGGCCGAATAAGGAGAAAAGATGGCAAAGATAATGATAGTTGACGACTCTAAGACGTCAAGAAAGATAATAAAGACCGTTTGCGAAGAAAACGGATACGAGATAGCTGCCGAGGCTGTAAACGGCGAGGATGCAGTTGCTAAATATAAGGAAGTAAGGCCCGATGTGGTCACGCTTGATATCACTATGCCCGTTTTAGACGGCATCTCGGCTCTTAAGGATATAATCGCTTATGACAAAGACGCAAAGGTCATAATGATAACTGCGGCCGGTCAGAAAGGCAAAGTCGTGGAATGCGTTGAGGCCGGTGCGAAGGATTTCCTTACAAAGCCATTTGATAAAAAAGAGATCATCAAAGTGATAAATAAAGTTGCCGGAGTATAAATGCATTATTACAGGGAACTATATTTAGACGAGAAAACACAAAAAGAAAAGACAAAGATCCTGCGTAAATTAAAATTTCACGCAGGTCTTTATAAAACATACATAATCGCTCTGTCTGAGGGAAAGGATTATTTTGACCTGATCCCGGGATATGTATTTAAACAAAGATCATATCCTTCCAAGGATATGATGATCCTCGGACTTGCAAAGGATTATGAATCTGCCGTAAGCCTCGCGACCAAGGCATTTAACGATATGAGCGCTAAGTACGGCACATGCTTTTTTAAGGAGAAGCTCTTAGAAGAGAAAAAAGACATCTTTACGGGCTTTGGCGGTAGATGATATGGCAGTATTTCTATCTGTTTTAAAGATAATAGGCATCATACTTCTTATCATTTTAGCCGTGCTCATTCTCCTTATCCTGCTTTTGCTTTTTGTTCCGATAAGATACAAAGCTCCGGGATATGCCGATATCGATGATAAGGATATAAATGCCGATGCTTATCTGACCTGGCTCTTACATATAGTCAGCGTAAGGCTGCATTTTAAGAAAAAAGGCGATGCGACCGATAAATATCTTACTCTTCGTGTGTTCGGGATAAAGATAAAGGATTTCCTTGCACCGAAGGATAATAAAGAAAAGAAGGAAAAGAAGGAAAAGAAAGAAAAGAAGAGTAAGAAGGATAAGAAGGAAAAGGTCGATAAGAGTAAGGATAATAAGAAAGACGATGATAAGCCCGAAGCAGTTTTGTCTACTGTTACGGGAGATTCGGATCTTTCCGGCGGCTACATAACCGATGACGATCTGAAAGAAGATCCTGATGACGGCTTAAAAGATGACGAGGATATGTCATTAACGGATAAGATAGTTACTTTCATCGAAACGATATATGATCTTATCCTGGATAAAGCCGATCTTATACTCGATCTTTTTGAGGATAAAGCCGACGGGATATCCGAAAAGACAGAAGATATGATCAAAACGATCGAAGCCTGGTCTTATGTTCTTTCAAAAGAAAAGACCATAAATGCGATAGGAAACGTAAAGGACAGCATAATAAAGCTTTTATGGCATATAAGGCCCCGTAAGGGCAAGCTCTACGGAGAAGTCGGAATGGAAGATCCGGCTGTTACCGGAAAGATATTGGGCTATTACTGGATGTTCATCCCGCTTTATGCGGGGATATTTACCTTAGTCCCGTTCTTTGATAAGAAAAGGATATATTTAAGCGGAGATCTAAAGGGTCATATAAGATTAAATCATGTTCTTGTGATCGGATGGAAATTCTTATTTAACAAAGACTTTAAATATATCAGAAGACTTAAGGACCGTGTAGAATATGTTAAGGAGCATAAAAAATGAGTGAAAACAATTTTCAGAACGTCATTTCATCCCTTGTAAACGGAATGGATTCGTTCCTTTCAAGTAAGACCGTTGTAGGAGAGCCGGTTAAAGTCGGAGATACGATAATAGTTCCTTTGGTGGACGTTTCTTTCGGCGTGGGAGCGGGAGCTTCGAGCAAGGACCCCAGGAGCAGCGGAGGCGGCGGCTTATCCGGTAAGATGTCTCCCAATTCGGTGCTCATCATTCATAACGGACAGACAAGACTTGTAAATATCAAGAATCAGGATACCATCACCACTTTGGTCGATGCGGTGCCCGAGGTCATTGATAAGATTAAAGCCATGAAAGATAAGCCCGATGTATCCGACAAAGAGGCTGTTGATACGGCTTTCCCCGATAAATGATCATTTGATGTTTTATGAATGATATAGAAAAAGAAAAGCAATTGCTTGATAAATTTAAAGAAGAGCTTGACAGACAGCAGTCCATCTTATCGCTCGAAAAAGAGACTTTAGATGGAGAGAAAAAGGTATTAGAGGAACAAAAGCGACTTTTTGAACAACAGAAGAAGTCATTCGATATGCAAAAGAGCATTTTAGAGACGGGGTTTAAAAAGCTTGCAGCCGACAGAGAAATGTTCCTTGCCGAAAAGAAGCGTCTGATAAGTGAGATCAACAGTATGGAATTCCAGCATACCGAAGATCTTAAGATGCAAAAGAACCATTTCCCCGGATTCTTCGGCGGAGTGAGCAATTTTCTTTCTTTAAAGAAGAGATACAAAGATCTTATGAAGCTTTATCATCCCGACAATAAAAACGGAGATGAATTTACGGTAACACTTATCAACAGGGAATATGAAGTGTTAAAAGAGAAGTTTGAAACTCAATAAACAGAAAAAGACAAAATAAAACCGCGGTGAAATTCACCGCGGCATTTTGCATCATAAAAAGATAAGATTAAGCGCGCTCGACCTTACCGGAACGAAGGCATGATGTGCAGACATGTAATGTCTTAACAGATCCGTTTACCTTACATTTAACATTCTTGATGTTAGAGTTCCAGATGCGATTGCTTCTTCTATGAGAATGGCTGACGTTATTCCCGAAATGGGCGCCCTTGCCGCAAATATCACATTTAGCCATGATTTCACCTCCAAACAAAAACTGCAACGTTAATATAATATCAGATAAGTAAAAATTTGGCAAGGGTTTTTTTATTTTTTATAAATATATTCACTTTTAAGCAAAATACTGGTATAATATCCTGGTAGTCCGTGCGGACTTTAAGATGTTAAGGAGGATGCGTTATATGAATAACAGCACGATGAATACGCACTTGGGTGATATAGCCATAGACAGCGAAGTTATAGCAAATTACGCAGGATCTGTTGCGGTCGAATGCTTCGGCGTAGTCGGGATGGCAAACGTAAATGTTAAAGACGGGATCGTAAAGATGCTCAAGAAGGACAGCCTTTCAACGGGTATTTCGGTAGCGATCCAGAATTCCGGTATCACGTTGGATTTCCATCTTATCGTAGCCTACGGAGTAAACATCATTACTGTATGTGAGAATCTGATGTCCACCGTTAAGTATAAGGTTGAAGAATTCACCGGACTTAAGGTCAAAAAAGTAAACGTCTTTGTTGAAGGCGTAAGGGTTATTGATTAAGGAGGATCATCGTGGCTGATAATACAATCGAAACATCTCTTCTTGCCAAAATGTTCATGGCAGGAGCAAAAGAGCTGTCAGATCATAAGGACTATGTTAACGAATTAAATGTTTTCCCGGTTCCCGACGGTGATACGGGTACCAATATGACCATGACCATCATGACTGCCGCAAAGGAAGTGTCCGCACTTTCCGATCAGAGTGATATGGAAGTGGTGGCTAAGGCAATCTCTTCGGGATCATTAAGAGGTGCCAGAGGTAATTCCGGCGTTATCTTATCCCAGTTATGCCGCGGCTTTTGCAAGGTCATTAAGAAAGAGAGTGAGATCGACAGGGATATTCTGGCACGTGCCAATGAAAAGGCTGTTGAAAGCGCATATAAAGCTGTTATGAAGCCCAAAGAGGGTACGATACTTACGGTTGCAAAGGCTGTATGTGAAAAGAGTGTTGATCTTTGTGACAATACGGATCTCGGACTTGATGAGATCTTAGATCAGATAATCGCATATGCTGAGGAAATCCTTTTAAAGACTCCCGACATGCTTCCCGTATTAAAGGAAGCCGGCGTAGTGGATTCCGGCGGACAGGGTCTTGTATATTTCCTTCACGGAGCACGTAAGGCTTTTAAGGGTGAAGTGACAGACTTTAATTTCAGCGATGAAAATGAAGCCGGAGAGGGCGAAGGAGAGGAAGAAGATGTATATGACAGCTCCTACGCCTATGAAGCAAGGTTTAAATCAAAGCTTGAGAAGCTCTTTAATATCAAGCATGAGATGAATTTAAGAGAATATTTGGAGTCCATAGGTGATGCTGTAGATATATTGGTAGACGGAGAGATCGCCACATATCATCTTCGCACCAATGACCCCGGTCTTGCTATTCAAAGAGCGATGACATTCGGACCTCTTTATGATTTTGAGATTAAGAATCTCAAGATAAAGGATGAAGATGCTAAGAAGCCTGAAGCTGTCGCTTCTCATAACGAAGTTCCTTCTTTTAAGGAAGAAGAGAACGAAATAAAAGAGCATAAGGCATGCGGCTTTGTTTCCGTTTCGGTAGGTGACGGTATCAATGCCATATTTAAAGAGCTTGGTGTTGATGAGATCATCGAGGGCGGACAGACAATGAACCCGAGTACGGATGATATAATCAAAGCGATCGAGCGTGTTGATGCAGATACGGTTTTTGTCCTTCCCAATAATAAGAACATCATAATGGCTGCCGATCAGGCCAAGGTCATGACAGAGGATAAGGAAGTCATCGTTATCCCCACAAAGACCATTCCTCAGGGTATCACGGCCATCGTATCCTTTAATCCCGAGGTGAGTGCAGCCGAAAATGATGAGTCTTTAAAGGATGAGATAAAAAATGTCATATCCGGTCAGGTTACATATTCCATCAGGGATACCGAGATAGAGGGCAAGGCCATTCATGAAGGCGATTATATGGGTATCGGAGATAAGGGCCTTCTTTCCGTAGGTACCGATCTTAACGAGACCACCGTAAATATGATAGATGAAATGCTTAAGGAAACCGATGCGGGGCTTATAAGCGTTTACTACGGCAGTGATGTTAAAGCCGGGGATCAGGAAGCGCTTGAGAAGCTGTTAAACGAAAAGTATACGGATTACGATATAGAGCTTCAGTTCGGCGGACAGCCCGTATACTACTACATCGTTTCCGTGGAGTGATAATGGATCTTGATTCTGATATCAGAGAATTAAAGGGCATCGGCGATAAGAACGGTGCTCTTTTTCATAAGCTCAATATATATACCGTAAATGATCTTCTTATGTATTTCCCGAGAGATTATGTGCGTTTTCCTGCGCTGTCTGGATTAAAGGATACTTCCGAGGGAAAGTACAGTGCGGTTAAATGCGTTATAAGTACGGTAGTTACATTAAATCATGCCAGAAATCTTAAGATAATCAGATTTACGGCAACCGATAAAAACGGTGATAATGTTAATGTTACCGTTTTTAATATGCCTTATCTAAAGAACTCTCTTAAAATGGGCTCCGAATATGTTTTTTACGGAAAGTTCTATCAAAAGGGACTCTTTTTTAATGTTGATCAGCC
>DMCJ01000176.1 GCA_003446735.1 Lachnospiraceae bacterium
AAAAACCTCTTAAACAGGTGATACGGTTTATATGAGACAGAGATATGTTATCATTCCGATGATCATAGGCATCGCGCTTTTTGTATCTCTTTCGGTCTACACAAGGCTTACGAGGGATAATATAAGCCCGCGTATAGAGATCCCCGAGGAAAGCGTGACTTACAAAGAGGGAAGCGATACTTCGGAATTGCTTGAAGGTGTTTCCGCCTGGGACAATGTGGATGATAATATTACCGAATTCGTAAGAGTTGACTCCGTGATCCCCAATGAGGACTATAAGAGCGCGGTAGTCACCTATGCCGTATATGATTCGAGCAATAACGTGGGAAAGATCACAAGAACCGTTAAATATATCCCCCTTGAGAAAGAGGAAGAAGAGGATGAGTGACGGATTTGAATTATCCGGCCTTGAGAAGGATCTTAAAAAGGCCACAATGGAAGAAGAGATAAGGGGAAAGCGAAGGATATTTACAAAGATCCTTATCATAACCTTTGTAACGCTCATCGCGCTCGTACTTTTCGGAGTGGGCGGCGTATTCATCCTTCGAACGGTCGGCGGAAGGAACCTGAAACAGAATGTCGCAGGTCAGACTCCGAAGCTTTCATCGGGAGAGGGAAAGATAAATACGATCTCCGAAAACGGGGACGAATGGCAGGAAGACTGGATAGAATATAACGGAAAGACCTACGCATATAATGAAAATATACTTACTTTCTTAGTCCTTGGAGTCGATAAGGACGGAGAAGCGGTAACGAGCGAAGATTTTGCATCGGGAGGCCAGAGCGACGGCATTTTCCTTGTTGTCTGCGATCCCGATAAGAAGCATATAAGCTGCATCGCGGTAAACAGGGATACGATGGTGCCGGTTAAGATGTCCGGTGCCGGACTTGACGGATCCGATATCATTGAAACGGCCCAGATCTGTACTCAGTACGGATTCGGAGACGGCGGACAGGATAGCTGCCTGCTTGTAAAGGATGCTGTTTCCGCCCTTTTCTACGGACTTCCGATAAGTGGCTATGCTTCCATAAGGATGACCGCGATACCCGCGATAAACGATGCTGTTGGCGGCGTAAGTGTAACGATCCCGGAGGATATGACAAAGGCAAAGTCTTCCTGGAAAGAAGGAAGCGAGGTTACGCTCAAAGGTCAGGATGCCTATACTTTCGTAAGATGGAGAGACCGCTCCAAATACGAAAGCGCCAGGATGAGGCTTTTAAGGCAGAAGATGTATCTTTCCAAAGTCTTCGTCCAGGCAAAGGATGAAACGAAGGAAAATATATCCTTCCCCATCGATCTTTACAACAGCATAAGCGAATATATGGTGACGGATCTGTCCGTTTCCGAGGTCGCATATATGGCAAGTGAATATTTAGGCTATGCATTTAATCCGGATAGTGATATGATAGTGCTTGAAGGCGAAACAAAGGCCGGGGAAAAGTACGAGGAATTCTACCCTGACGAGGATAAGCTTAAGGAGCTTATGATCGAAATCTTCTATAAAGAGGTTGAGTAGTTATTTAGTTTTTATGGTTTGTTATCGATCGGCGAAAGCTGTTTGATATAAAGGGACGAGTGTAAATAAAGAAGGAGGAATATCTTTATGAAAAAGAAATTAGTTGCTCTGGTGAGTGCGCTCACGCTCTTATTTGGCATGAGCACCGCCGTATATGCTTCTAACAGTGTGGATGCGAAGGCTGCCGCAGATAAGTATACCGACTCTGTACTTCAGAATATGTCCGATAAGACTTCGGTCGAGGGCCCCGCAGGCACAACGATCACCAAGGTCAACAAGGACGCTGCTGTATCCGCTGCTTTGTATGCAAAGGATAATCTCGGAGCAAATGCAAAGATCGCAGCGATCGTAGAGCTTACTGTTCCCGAAGGAACGGCGCCTGGCACGACCATCACATTAAAGAATGCCGATATCAAGGACGGCGATGTTGTCATCATCCTTCACCAGAAAAAGGACGGCACCTGGGAGCAGGTCGTAGCTTCAGCAGTAGGCGCAGGCTTCGTTAAGTTCTCATTAAACGAATATTCACCCATCGCCGTGGTAGTTACCGCAAGTAAGAAAGCGGATACAAACGCCAACACCGATGCAAAGGCCACTACAACGACAACAACTAGCGCAAATCCTTCCAAGGCACCCAAGACAGGAGACTACAACGCTGTATTATGTCTCATGGCAATGGCTTGCTTTGCCGGAACTCTCTATTTCGGAAAGAAAGCAAAGGGCAGATAGGATAGCAGGCGGGATAGCCCTGACAACGGCGCAATAGCTGCTATAACGCTGGCATCGAGCAGAAAACCTTGCTTTGTGGGAATTCGACGCAATAGCTGCTATAACGCTGGCATCGAGCAGAAAACCTTGCTTTGTGGGAATTCTCTATTTCGGAAAGAAAGCAAAGAGAAGGTAGTACTATCTCTAAAATAAATTATAATGCATGTTATATAAGCCTTGTTATATTTAAAAAAATATATATACAAAGTAAAAGGCACGTTTTGCAAGTTGCGTTTGATAAGATTGTTTTTAGCCCTGGCTCGGGCAATCAGTTACATCCCGGTCGGAGGACGAGGGGCCTCCGGCGGGGGATGTACATAAGTGTACCGCTCTGCGCACCGGACACACACCGCCGCAAGGCGGTTTTTTTATGAGCTTTTTATGAGTTTTTATGCTTTGCCATCTACTTGTAACTTCACGCATTTTGTGGTTTAATATATATAATTGTGACCATAAGGGAAGCATGAGGAGGATATTATGAAAAAGAGATATTTGGCCGCTGCCGGGATCGTTGTTTCGCTGGCTTTGGCGGGCTGTACGGTTAATGATACAGAAGTTAAAAATGTTGATATGGAAATGGTCGAGGAAACGGTAAGTCCGGCCGAAGAAGAAGTTACGGAAATGTCCGGAGAAGAAACGCAGGAAAGCTCTGAGGAGGAAGTTTCCGCGGAAGGCGAAGCTCCGGTTGCAAATGAGGAAGAGACATCCGAGATATCTGGCGAAGGCGACCTTTCAAAGTATGAGGATTTCTTAAACGGAACAGGTAAGGCAGTCGTAGACTTAAGCGGGGATACCGCTTCTTACTATGCCTTTAAGAGAGCGTTAACCGAAGGAAAGGAATATACTCTTACCGAGATCATCGATAACTTAAAGCAGTTCATGGAGAATGATTTCTGGCAGATAAGACCTGACTCGCAGGGTATCGAATATGCTTATATCGACTGCGGAAATGACGGAGTAAAAGAGCTTTTGATCCTGCTTCATCTTCCTGTTGAGAATGAAGATTTTGACGTAAGAATGGTCGTTAAGGATATAGGCGGGACGCTTACCGTAGTCTACGATAACGACAGCTGGTCAAGGTCGGAGACGATCGTTAACGAATACGGCTATGTGATAGGCGGCGGTTCGGGCGGAGCAAGTTCCGAAGTGGCAGAATACGGCGTTATCGATAAAGACGGTAAGTTTAAATACATTTACGGCGTGGATTACGAAAACGGCGAGCTCGGATATATCTGGTTCGAGCCCGAGTACGAAAAGAGAACGACATATTATACATATGATCCGGGCTTTACGACTGACAGGATGAAGGTCGTAACCAAGGCAGAAGCGGAGGATATGATCAAAAAAAGGACGGAAGAAGCCAGCATATCCGACGAGATCAAAAACGGTAAAGAGCCCGCAATGACAAAGCTTGAATAAAATGCTAAAGCACTAAAGCAGAAAAGCACCAAAGCAGTAAAGCACTAAAACACAGGCTTCTTTAATGAATATGAAAGAGAAGAGATATCTGATAATTATCGTGGCATTTTTATTGGTCGCGCTCTTATTTGCGGGATTTATTATAGGGTCGCATTACGGTGCGGGTTCATCTTTAGGACTTATATCCGGTAATGGAGGCATAAATGCCGACAGCGTCGGAGAGAACGGCTTTAAATGGGATTAAAGCAAGACTGAAGCAGATAGAGGCATAGAAGTACAGAAAAAGCAGGACAGGGGCAGCAGATGAGTAATGTAAGAGAAAACGGCACACCTTTTGGAGATCACGGAAAGCTTTCCGTTAAAGGCGTCGATATCGTTGATAAAAACGGAGAAGTATATCAGCTTAAGGGCGTTAGTACGAGCGGGATCGCTTGGTACCCCGAGTATATCAATAAGGGCGCATTTACTTCTTTCAGGGATGATTTTAATGCAAATATCATAAGGCTTGCGATGTATACCGCCGAATATGACGGATTCTGTACGGACGGTAATAAGGAAGATATAAAGGGATATGTTAAAAAGGGCGTAGAGCTTGCGAGTGAACTTGGCATGTATGTCATAGTCGACTGGCATATCTTAAGCGATAATGACCCTCACATCTATGAAGATGAGGCAGCCGCATATTTTGAAGAAATGTCGGCGCTTTTTAAAGATCATGACAACGTGCTCTATGAGATCTGTAACGAGCCGAACGGCGATACCAAATGGAGTGATGTTAAATCTTACGCAAAGAAGATCATCCCCATAATAAGAAATAACGATAAGGATGCAGTCATAATCGTCGGGACTCCCAACTGGAGCCAGGACGTTGATGAAGCTGCAAAGGATCCTTTAGAGGGCGATAACATCGCCTATGCGGTGCATTTTTACGCAGCAACCCATAAAGACGATATAAGAGACAAGGCTAAGATCGCAAGAGAAAAGGGCTTATGCGTCTTTATCTCCGAATTCTCGATCTGCGATGCCTCCGGAAACGGCGCGCTTGACTACGCATCCGCAAAAGAATGGATCGATTACCTTAATGAAAACAAGATGTCTTACATAGCCTGGAACATCTCCAACAAGGACGAATCCTCCGCATTCTTTAAGCCCGACTGCGTAAATTACGAGGGCTCATGGGAAGAAAGCGAGATGAACGATTCCGCGATCTGGCTTAAAAAGACGCTTAGAGGGGAATAATGACATGAAGGAAGGGAAGAATAAGACGGGGATATATGTCCTTGTATTGCAGGTTGCGATCTTGATGCTTTCTTTCGGAGCCGTGTTCTCTAAATTTGCGGGCAGGGAAGAATTCTTATCATTTAAGTTCATCTTATTCTACGGCCTGCTTCTTTTTATCCTTTTTATTTATGCCATAATCTGGCAACAGGTATTAAAAAATATCTCACTCGTCGTGGCTTATGCCTGCAAGGGGCTGAGTGTCATCTATGCCATGATCTGGGGCAAACTCATATTTAAAGAAAAGATAACCTGGAATATGCTGCTCGGCGCCGCTGTTGTACTTGTAGGCGTCTATATCTTTATATTCAGTGAGTTTTCCGATAAGAAAAAGGAGGATGGCGAAAATGACTGAATATAACAACATGCTCCCGTATATCATCATATTCCTGGTATCCGTTTTAGTGTCGGCCTTTTCGCAGATCATCCTCAAGAAAAGTGCAGAGATCGAATATAAGGATGTTCTTCATGAATATTTAAATCCAAGGGTCATCATCGCTTATTCGATGTTCGTTGTATCGACCCTTCTTACTCTTTATGCATATAAGGGCGTACCTCTTTCGTTAGGGCCCCTTCTTGAAGCGGTGGGATATATCTATATCCCGGTCTTAAGCTATATCTTCCTTAAGGAAAAACTCACACCGAAAAAGATGATAGGTTCCATATTTATCATCGGCGGGATACTGATTTACGTGCTGTAAGCAGGATCGACGGTATTACGGGTTTCTGTTTTGTCTGTCATATTGTCCTTTTTGGCAACATACAATATATTGAAATATCCGGATCTGTATGTTAACATATAAGTGGAGGCAGTTTTCATGAATGAAACCGATGTGGTATATCTGGAGATTAAAAACACATATAGAAAATACGAAGTGGAATTATCTGAGATAGACAGGGAACTCGATCATCTGGGGCGTTATTACAGTACGCTTGTCGTCAAAACGATAAGGGGAAACAAGTATTATTACGAGCAATGGCGAGAGGGAAATAAGATAAAAAGCAAATGTATATGCAGATTTGCTCCCGGTGCCGCGGCAAAAGAGGAACTAAAGATATCCAGAAGACAGGAACTTTTAAAAAGACATGAGGAACTGTCAGCTCTAAAAGATGTTTTGCAAAAGAACATAAAAGA
>DMCJ01000204.1 GCA_003446735.1 Lachnospiraceae bacterium
CATATGCGTTTAGATAAATATCTTAAGGTATCACGCCTTATAAAAAGAAGGACCATCGCCAATGAAGCCTGCGACGCAGGCCGGGTTTCCATCAACGGAAAGCCCGCCAAGGCCGGAACTGAGGTAAAAGTCGGCGACAGGATCACGATAAACTTCGGAAACAGAGAAGTAAGCGTAGAAGTTCTGGCTGTCGAAGAGACCGTTCGAAAGGAAGAAGCCAAAGAAATGTACAAAAATATCTGATGGCGACATCAAACCCCGTTTACATAATAGACAAATCTACCAAATCTGATTAACATAATTCGTCTATTTTTATAAAATTTTTCCAATCGCCACTATATCTTGTGGTCTGTTTCCTCACGACCACAATTTCTTCTGTTTTCACCGCATAAAAATATGTAAACCACAAAATATAGCCCAAATCGGCCTAGAAAAAGGGGTTGCGCGGGCACAGACTTTAGTTTACAATAATATTATGTCAACAAGGAGAGACATAGGGGAGTATTCTCTCCTTGCTGACTGTTTTATAAATCTTACTTGGGGAGCTACCATGCGTAGAAAAGTTGCGTTTCGGGGGAAAAGACACAACCGTCTCGGCATCTTCCTTGTAGCAGCGGTGCTGGTGATGTTGTTGGTCGTCATTTCCATGGGGAGTATGTCGCTCAAGCAGCGCCAGAACGAATACCGCGCCAGAGAAGCTGAGCTTGATGAACTCATAGCCGCCGAAGAAAACCGGACAAAAGAATTAGAAGAGTTTAAGAGATATACTCAGACTCAGGCCTACATCGAGAAACTTGCAACTGACAAGCTTGGATTAGTGCACGAAGGTGAGATCGTATTTAAGATGAACTGAAAACAGGTCTTGTAAAGAAAGGCCAATTAAACCCCGGCGGATGGCCACCCATCCCCGGGGTTATTTTTTATCTTACGATATACGCGTTGCTACGCTTCGCTCTCGCACCGCTTCATACATTCGCATTCCGCTCTCTCGCGCTACATGCTCATGTATGTTCGCTCGTCGAGGTCAAATGTCCTTTCGTGCATGCACGAGTACATTTGACTTCGACTCACTATATCACGCAAAGTATCTATCCAAAAGACCTTTGAAAGCTTTGCCGTGACGTGCTTCATCGCGTGCCATTTCGTGAACTGTATCATGGATAGCATCCAGATTGAGTTCTTTTGCCCTCTTTGCAAGAGCTGTCTTGCCGGCGGTAGCTCCGTTCTCAGCCTCAACTCTCATCTCGAGGTTCTTCTTTGTCGAATCGGTAACAACTTCACCTAAAAGCTCTGCAAACTTAGCTGCATGCTCAGCCTCTTCAAATGCTGCCTTCTCCCAGTATGCACCGATCTCGGGATAGCCCTCTCTGTAAGCTACTCTTGCCATTGCAAGATACATACCTACCTCAGAACACTCTCCATTGAAGTTAGCTCTGAGATCTTCGATTATATCCTCGGGAACTCCCTTTGCAACTCCTACAACATGCTCTGCTGCCCATGTCATCTCGCCTTCCTGAGCTGTAAACTTCTCGGCGGGAGCATGGCATACCGGACATTCTGCCGGGGGCTCGCTTCCTTCATGAACATAACCGCATACACTACATACATACTTCATTGATTTACCCTCCTGTATTTAACTATTACCTGCTGCATTGCAGATCAGGCATGATTACCTTTTACACATTCTATGCGAGGCTTTCCTTTTTAAGGCATGCCGGACATAAACCTTCAAAATAAGTTACATGTCCTGTGATCTTTCCGGAAAAACCGCTGTTTGCATCCTTATCAAAATCTTCATCCCTGACAACCTTTGCCGGGAGATCCATTACCGCTTTACACTCGGTGCATATAAAATGATAATGATCGGAGGTATCCGCATCGAAATGATCCGCTCCGTCGTTAAAACTGAGCTTTTTTATCTCTTTTCTGTCAGATAAAAGGGTAAGATTTCGATATACGGTCCCGAGACTGATATTCGGATATTCTTTTCTTACGTTTTTATATACCGTTTCTGCAGTGGGATGATCCTTTCTCGTCTTAAGAAAAGATTTTATGGCCTCCCTCTGTCTGGAAAACTTCATTTCTGCCATAAAGCCCCCTAAGGACCAAATCAGTAATCATTACTATTATTATATCTGTTTTATACAAGATGTCAACCGTAAAGATATTTTTCCTGTTCGGGAGTTAAAACATCGATCTTCTTTCCGAGGAAGTCAAGTTTTCTCATGGCGACATCTCTGTCTACCTCTTCCGGCACGTCTATGAGCTTTTCGGTAAGAGTACTTCCCTTTTCAACCAGATATTTTGCGGATAAGGCCTGGATCGCAAAGCTCATATCCATGATCTCGGCCGGATGTCCGTCGCCGCAGGCAAGGTTTACAAGCCTTCCTTCTCCGAGAACACAGAGCACATGTCCGTTTGAAAGCTCGTATCCCATGATATTGTTCCTCATGAGCTTTGATGAAACCGCAATCTCCCTAAGGCGGGCCATGTCGATCTCACAATCGAAATGTCCGGCATTGCAAAGGATCGCGCCGTCCTTCATCTCCATGAAATCTTCTTCGTCTATTACCTTATCGCATCCCGTTACGGTGACAAAGAAATCTCCGTATTTTGCGGCCTCTTTCATAGGCATTACATCAAATCCGTCCATTACCGCCTCGATAGCCTTTACCGGATCGATCTCGGTAACGATAACGCGGGCGCCAAGGCCTTTTGCCCTCATCGCCGTACCTTTACCGCACCAGCCATAACCTGCAACTACGACTATCTTTCCCGCAACGATCAGGTTAGTCGTACGGTTTATGCCGTCCCATACGCTCTGACCTGTGCCGTAACGGTTGTCAAAAAAGTGCTTGCACTGGGCATTATTTACTCTTACCATGGGAAATTTAAGCGTTCCGGCCCTGTTCATCTGCTCGAGTCTTAAGATTCCCGTTGTGGTTTCCTCGCATCCGCCTATCACCTGAGGGATCAGCTCCTTAAACTCCGTATGCATCATGTGAACAAGATCACCGCCGTCATCGATTATGATATTGGGCCCGATCTTGAGGACTTCTCTTATATGATGGTTGTATTCTTCTTCGGTGCAGTCGTACCAGGCGTGTACTTCAAGTCCGGCCTTGACCAAAGCCGCAGCCACGTCGTCCTGAGTGGATAAGGGATTAGAGCCGGTGACATACATATCGGCTCCGCCCGCCTTTAATACCTTGCAAAGATATGCAGTCTTTGCTTCAAGATGTACGGAAAGTGCTATTTTTTTGCCCTCAAAGGGTTTGGTCTTCGTAAACTCTTCTTCAAGTGTTCTTAAAAGATCGCAGTTTCTTTTAACCCATTCGATCTTTCTTTCTCCGCTCTCCGCAAGTTCGATATTTCTTATTTCGCTGCTCATTTTTTCTCCTTCTTGGGACAAAACCCGGATTTTTATACAAACTATCTAACTTTTATCCGTTTTTTTCCACTTTTTGTGCGTTGATTAATTATGAAAATAATAATATTATACAATCAGATTAAGAAAAAGATTAATGATTGCCCAATAAACCTAAACCTTATGACTCAAGCGTCGGCGTTGCCGGCGCTTTTGTTTTCATAAAGTCTCAGTCTGTCAGGATCTCAAGATATCCTTTGATATTGCTCTTGTCGAATTCTTTCATTATTCCCTTGTTGGGATCGTAGTAGCTTCCTTTATAACCGATCAGATAATGGGAGAACCTTCCGAGATTTTCCATTATTATACAGCACTCGGGAAGCTCGACTTCCTTTCCGCCCGTATAGATTATCCTGTCGGCATGGCGGATCCCTACATAATCAAGTGTGTTTATTATCTTAAGCATCGAAGCCTGCCACTCCCTGCAATGCATGATATTGCTGGCTTCGTCAATGGATACCCCGGCAAGCATCGCAAAAACGGTCTGTCCGCAAAGTCCGTCCCAGGGCTGGATGAGTATCTCCATCGAATCTATCTTCCTGATGGGATTTTCCTTTGAATAAGGACCTTTTTCAGGCTCCTCCTTCTCCTTTCCGATAACGGAAAAGAGCATTGGTTTCCCTTTTCCTTCAGGAAATAATGCT
This sequence comes from Lachnospiraceae bacterium, assembly GCA_003446735.1. Lineage (GTDB taxonomy): Bacteria > Bacillota > Clostridia > Lachnospirales > Lachnospiraceae > UBA2882. The sequence continues at coordinate 4,072 of DMCJ01000204.1, forward strand.
GCCTGCTCATCTGTAAGCGGGATATTGTAATATCCGTTCTTTATGGGCTCCAATTTACATTGGAAGCAGATATCCTCTATGCAGACCTTAACGGGCACATCTCCGACATTGTCATTACAGATCTCCCAGACATTAAAAGGGATCTTAACGTAATTCTTATCACCGTCTTTTAATGCATAGCCCTCAAATTCGTAATCCATAAACATCCTCCTGCCATATCTGGCAACGTATCATCTTCCGCCTTCACACACCTCATCTATAAGCGATAGTATGGTCGCCACGGAATCCTTCTGATGCGATTTACTCATCGCATCGATGAAACTGTTCCTTCTGAAATACAGATCATGAACAGCATCTACGAGTACCGGTGTTGTTGCATCCTCTTCCGAAAGCATAATGGAATATCCCTGTGCTTCAAAAGATTTTGCGTTTAATATCTGGTCGCCTCTGCTTCCCATTATAAGAGGGATAAGTATATTGGGCTTCTGAAGAGCTAAAAGCTCACATATTGCATTGGCACCGGCTCTGCTTATCACGATGTCCGCTAAGGCAAACAGATCCTTGAGCTCTGCCTTTACATATTCAAACTGCTTGTATCCTCTGGTCGGAAGGAGGAGATTGTCCACCTTGTCCTTGCCGCAGATGTGGATCACCTGGAAGTCCTTTAAGAGCTCGTTTAACGCCTCTCTTACGATCGTGTTGACATTGGCCGCTCCGCTCGAGCCTCCTATGACCATGATGACAGGAATGTCCGGCTCAAATCCGCAGAGCTTTCTGGCCGCTTCCGCATTTCCCTTTAAAAGCTCCGATCTAATAGGCGAGCCCGTGAGCACAGCCTTTTCTTTGGGAACATACTGAAGTGTCTCCGGGAAATTACAGCAGACCTTCTTTGCTACCGGAATACAGATCTTATTGGCAAGGCCGGGAGTCATATCGGATTCATGGATTATGGAAGGGATCTTTCTCGATGCCGCAGCTCTTACCACGGGAACGGAAACGAATCCTCCCTTGGAGAATACCACATCGGGCCCTATCTCCTTTAATATCTTCCTGGCCTCACCATAACCCTTGACTACGCGGAAAGGGTCGGAAAAATTCTTCGGATCGAAGTATCTGCGAAGCTTTCCCGTAGATATCCCATAATAGGGAATATCGAAATCCTCAATGAGCTTTTTCTCTATTCCGTCGTAAGATCCGATATAGTGGATCTCGTAGCCCCTTTCCTTAAGTCCGGGCAACAGTGCTATATTAGGTGTCACGTGTCCTGCCGTGCCACCGCCTGTAAGTACAATCTTTTTCATTATTTAAGTCTCTCTAAAAGTGCTTCTCTCTGTTCTTCATATCCGGGCTTTCCTAAAAGTGCGAACATGTTCTTCTTGTAACTCTCAACACCGGGCTGGTTGAACGGATTAACACCGAGCATATATCCGCTTACGCCGCATGCAAACTCGAAGAAATAGAAGAGCTGACCGAGATAGAACTCTGTCTCCTCGGGGATAGAGATCATGAGATTAGGAACCTGTCCGTCGGTATGAGCGAGGATCGTTCCGTTCATGGCTGACTTGTTAACGAAGTCAACAGTCTTTCCGGCAAGATAGTTAAGTCCGTCAAGATCGGTAGGCTCTGTGCCGATGATGAGCTCTTCTCTTGATTTTTCTACATTGATAACGGTTTCAAATAATATCCTTGCTCCGTCCTGGATGAACTGACCCATGGAGTGAAGATCTGTGGTAAGATCAACGCTTGCGGGGAAGATTCCCTTCTGGTCCTTGCCTTCGCTCTCGCCGTAAAGCTGCTTCCACCATTCGGAAACGAAGTGTACGTTGGGCTCATAGTTTGCAAGTACCTCAACGGTCTTTCCTTTTCTTAATAAGATATTTCTGAGTCCGGCATATTTTAAAGCATCATTATCTTTAAAAGGAAGATTTAAAGCGTTCTCTCTTCCGCTTGCGGCGCCTTCCATTAATTTGTCGATATCAGCACCCGAAACAGCGATGGGAAGAAGTCCTACTGCGGTAAGTACCGAGAAACGTCCTCCTACATCATCCGGAACTACGAAGGATTCGTATCCTTCCTCATTAGCGAGGTTCTTTAAAGATCCTCTTGCCTTATCGGTCGTAGCATAGATCCTCTTTGCTGCGCCTTCCTTGCCGTATTTCTTCTCAGCCATTTCCTTAAAGATACGGAAAGCGATCGCGGGCTCGGTGGTCGTACCGGATTTGGAGATCATATTGATGGAGAAATCCCTGTCTCCGATAACATCGATAAGGTTCTTTAAATATGTAGTGGAGATCGAATTACCTACGAAATAGATCTCGGGAGTCTTTCTCATTTCCTTGGAGATCACATTATAGAAGCTGTGACGTAAAAACTCGATAGCTGCGCGGGCTCCTAAGTAAGAACCGCCGATACCGATCACAACGAGTACATCGGAATCGGATTTGATCTTCTCGGCTGCCTTTTTGATGCGTGCGAACTCTTCCTTATCATAATCAACGGGAAGGTCGATCCAACCTAAGAAATCGTTACCCGCTCCTTTTTTCGAAACTAAAAGCTCCTTTGCGTCCATGACCTGCTTCTCGATGAGTTCAACCTCATGATCGCTTACAAAGGGGCTTACCTTGGAATAGTCAAATGTTACTTTAGTGCTCATAATCTAACCTTCTCCTTTATATATAATGTTATTGGCAACAAAATCGCGCTAAGTTCAGTTTATCAAAATGTACTTTGCTTTGCAAGGGAAAATAAGGGTTTCGGCAAGGCTGCAAACCCACTGTTTGATAAATTATATCATCTATTCTGATTAAATTTAATCATTTACAAGCAGCATATTCAGAGTTAAAATAATATCTGCATTATTGATAAATTTTAACTTTACAGGGAGGCATCTCATGAAAAATTACAAGAAGTATACCAGACAGTATTTTCTTCCTCCGGGAGAGAATTTCGACTGGGTTAAAAAGGACAGCATAACGAAGGCTCCCATCTGGTGCTCGGTCGATCTTCGCGACGGTAACCAGGCACTTATTGAGCCCATGAACTTAGAGGAGAAACTCGAATTCTTCAAGATGCTCGTGGATATCGGCTTTAAAGAGATCGAAGTCGGATTCCCCGCAGCGAGCGAGACGGAATTTGCGTTCATGCGCGCCCTTATAGACAGGGATATGATCCCGGATGACGTTACCGTCCAGGTTCTTACCCAGGCCAGAGACCATATAATAAGAAAGACCTTCGATGCGGTAAAGGGAGCTCCCAAAGCCGTTATCCACCTTTATAATTCCACCTCCGTTGCACAGCGCGAGCAGGTTTTCAAAAAGGATAAGGACGAAATAAAGAAACTTGCAGTTGACGGAGCAAAGCTTTTAAAGAAGCTTGCAGATGAAACTGAAGGTAATTTCCTTTTTGAATACAGCCCCGAGAGTTTCCACGGCACAGAGGTTGAATATGCACTTGATGTGTGCAATGCGGTATTAAATGTATGGAAGCCTACTGCAAAACAAAAGGCCATCATCAATATCCCCGCCACGGTGGAGACTGCAATGCCTCATGTTTTCGCATCACAGATCGAATACATCAATAAGAATATGGACTTTCGAAAGAATGTCGTACTCAGCGTGCATCCTCATAACGACCGCGGCTGCGGTGTTGCCGATGCCGAGCTTGCGGTACTTGCGGGCGCAGACAGGATAGAAGGAACTTTATTCGGAAACGGAGAGCGTACAGGTAACGTAGATATCATCACTCTTGCGATGAACCTCTATTCCTACGGTGTGGATCCCGGGCTGGATCTTACCGATATGCCGAGGATCCGCGAAGTATATGAACGTCTTACCCAGATGGATGTCCATATGCGTCAGCCTTATGCCGGAGACCTTGTCTTCTCCGCATTTTCCGGATCTCACCAGGATGCCATCGCAAAAGGAATGGCGATCCGCGAGACAAAGAAGAACGAAAAGTGGACGGTTCCCTACCTTCCCATCGATCCCATCGATGTGGGACGTACTTATGATTCGGATGTCATCCGCATAAACAGCCAGTCCGGAAAGGGCGGCGTTGCCTATATCTTAAAGCAGAATTTCTCGATCTCCATCCCGGAGAAGATGAGAGAAGAAGTCGGCTATGCCGTAAAGCAGGTTTCCGACGAGGAGCACAAGGAGCTTTCTCCCCAGTGGGTTTACGATATCTTCTCGGATAACTATATCAATTACATGCCGCATTTCTCCATAAAGGAATGTCACTTTAAGCAGACCGACGGTATCATGGCCGAAGCCACCATCGTTGCGGGCGAGAAGCAGACCATCGTGGATGCAAACGGTAACGGACGTCTTGACGCGGTAAGCAATACGATCAAGCAGTACTTTAATATAAGCTACGAATTAAGCGTTTACGAAGAGCATGCTTTATCGACCGGTTCTTCTTCAAAGGCCATGGCATATGTCGGCATCATGTGTAACGGAAAGGCTTACTGGGGCGCCGGTATTGACGAAGATATCATCAAGGCTTCCATAAGCGCTTTGGTCGTTGCGGTCAACAAGCTTCCTTTGATAAAGAACAACACCAACATAAAGGACGACCGCCTTATCGCGATGATCAACTACATGCAGGCCAATTACCAGACCATCACATTAGAGGATCTCGCGGATCATTTCCATCTGTCGACTCCTTATGTTTCCAAATACATAAAGGATAAATCCGGCCAGACCTTCGGTGATCACATCACGCAGATCCGCCTTAAGAAGGCAAAGACCCTCCTTCGTAACGGAAACATGACGATAGAGAATATCTCCTATTCCATCGGTTATCCGAACGCCGAGCATTTCTCGAGAGTCTTCAAAAAGACCTTCGGAAAGACGCCCGTGCAGTATCGTAACGAAGAGGAATAAGGTATTAATTTAGATTACTAATTATGTGATTTAAAAATAGGTTTACCCGCGGACGTATATTTGTTACAATAAAAAAGGTATGAAATTTACCTATAATAATGTATAAAGGGAGGCAACACTATGCAGATCTATTCGGTTAACGATGCAGAATTCAAGCCCTACGGCAAGGTTCTTGAGGGCTATGACGTTTCAGCTTTGATAAAGGCGCTCGATGAGAAGACTCCTCTTCCCGAAGGCGTTGAATATGTTATGAGCGAGGCAGCGCTCGAATACACCGATGCGTTCGGCGTTATCCAGAACAATGCTTACGGCGGAATGCCCATCCAGATGGGATATTGCAACGGACACAATACAAAGCTCAACTGTCTTGAATATCACAGAGATTCCGAGTTAAACATCGGCTCTACCGATTTCATCCTCTTACTTGCTAAGGCAGATGATATCGTAGACGGAAAGCTCGATACATCCAAGGTTAAGGCTTTCAAGGCTGAAAAAGGACAGGTTGTCGAAGTATACGAAACATCCCTCCACTATGCCCCCTGCTCTGCAAAGGCAGGCGACGGCTTTAAAGTAGTCATCGTTCTTCCCAAGGGAACAAACGGCAGCGTTCCGAAGCTTACTCCTTATAATGAAGAAGATAAGTGGATGACCGCATGCAACAAGTGGCTCCTTGCTCATGCAGAATCCGCTGAAGCAAAGGACGGCGCATATGTAGGTCTTACAGGCGAGAACATCGATATCGCAGGCCTTATCTGATCCGGTTTATAAGGGAAAAAATGTCGGATAATAACGAAAAAGAAATTGAAGATCTCATAAATATGATCGACGGTAAAATGGAGGGCGGCGTAAGCCGCCTTTCCATTGGCTTCTCTGAAAAAGGATCCGAAGGCTTTCAGAAAGAAGACCGTTACTATGGGAAACGTGACTCATGGGATCCATGGCCCTGGGGTGAATCCTCGGGCGGCCCTGTACGGGAAGAATAAATGTGACAGCGGTGCCTGGCACAAATGTCACACTTTTAAAGAAATTAAAACGGTCCGAAGGGATAACCCTCCGGGCCGTTTTTGATAAGATAGGGGGAGCAGTGATTTATTCGTACCATGCATCGCCGTAGGTTGTTACATTGTTGCCTGCGACCCTTTCCATTAATTCAAGGAACTCTTCTCTGTACTTGTCATCGGGATCGATCATCTTTACGTTCCTTATCGCCTGCTCAAGAGCTTCTTCTCTGGAAAGATCCTTTAAGTAGGAGCTGTCGTTTAATGCCATTGCGTATTCTGCTACGCTTGTTGCGAAGATGAAGTCATCGGAAGGCTTGGTGGTATAGTTGTCTGCGCCTATCGGGAACTCTAAATATTCGGAGGAATCCTTGTCGGGATCCTTGTATGCGATGGAGAGTGTGCACCACTCGTCGCCCTTCTTGCCCTTAGCGGATACTACGCTGTCCTGATATTTAAGATCGCCCTTTTCGCCATCTTCTTCAGCGAGCTTTATCTCATATACCACTGTAACCTGATGACCTGCGCCGACTTCGCCGCCGTCCTTTGTATCATCCTTAAAATCTTCTGCGTTTAATGCTCTGTTCTCATAACCGATGAGTCTGTATGAGGAAACCATTGCAGGGTTAAATTCAACCTGGAACTTGGTGTCTTTTGCTACTGTATAAAGTGTGGAGTTCATTTCCTCACCGAGGACTTTTTCTGCTTCGGTTATGGAATCGATGTAGGAGTAATTTCCGTTTCCTGCATCAGCAAGGGTTTCTGCAGTCACATCATTGTAATTTCCCATTCCGAAACCGAGTACCGATAAGAAGATACCGGAATCTTTTTTCTCGCTGATGAGCTCTTTAAGCTCGTCTCCGGAGCACTTACCTACATTGAAGTCACCGTCGGTTCCGAGGATAACGCGGTTGTTGCCGCCTTCGATAAAGTTTTCCTCAGCGATCTTATATGCAAGCTCGATCCCGCCTTCGCCGTTTGTGGATCCGCCTGCCTGAAGGCTGTCAAATGCATTTAATATCTTTCTCTGATCATTTCCGCGAACACCGTCAAGGACTACATCGGTACCGCTTGCATATGTCACGATCGAAACTCTGTCGTTCTTTCCGAGGTCCTCTACGAGTATCTCAAGTGCATCCTTTAATAAAGGAAGCTTATCCCGGTTTTTCATGGAGCCCGAGATATCCAGAAGGAAGACTATGTTGGAATCGGGTCTTTTGGATTCCTTGAGTTCCTTGGTATTAACGCCTAAGATCATGAGTTTGCTGTTTCTGTTCCAGGGACATTCGGAAACTGTAGCATTTACTCCGAATCTGTCTCCGTTCTTGGGAGCGTCATAATCGTATTTGAAGTAGTTGATAAGCTCCTCCGCCCTTATGGAGCCTGCGGGGAAATTGTAAAGATCGAATCCTTCGTTTACCAGTCTTCTCATGTTGGAATAGCTTGCCGTATCTACGTCGGCGCCGAAGGTGGAAAGCGGATTTCTTAAAACGTTGTTAAATCCTTCTTCCTCGATCTCATCATATGTTTCTCCGGAAGCATCAGGCTCGTTATAGTACTCGTCGTAGCCCTGATCATACCATGCTGCTTCGGATTCGGTTGAGGCCTTGCCTTTTACATCTGCTGATGATGCTGCTCTTAATGACTGCTCAGCCGCACCGTTTACCTCAGAGCTATAGTTAAATGAATCCGTTGCTTCGTCGGAGTATTCTGCTTCAGCTGCAGGTGCTGCATATTCTGCTGCACTATCTGACGGTGCTTCGTAATATTCTTCTGTTGCAGTGGATGCGTCCGTTGCAGGTGCGGTATCAGCTTTTGCTCCGCATCCCGCAAGCGCTGCTGCGGTGATCGTGATGGCAAGTAATCCGGAAATAATTCTCTTCTTCATAATAAAAATCCTCCCTTTATCTTATCGTTTTTGTTTTCTTTTTAAGAAGTCCTTTTGTCCTTCTGGTAAAGATACGGATGAACGATAGGATATTTATGGGAGGATTTTAAATTTTTTTAAAAAATTTTTTAAATTGCCTTTATTCGGCTAAAAACCGTACATCTTCGGGGTCTCCGGAGTTAACTATCTCAAGCAGATTTACTTCCTTTTCCGAAATTTTCTGAACGAACATCAGGTAATCCGTTTCGCTGGCCGCATCTTTAAACAGGATGATAACAAGCTCACCGCCTTTAACCTCATCGGCCCGGAAATGCTCATAATCCGTAATACCGTCCGGATCATCCAGCATTGTATAATATACCGGTTTTGTAATGTTAAGTTCCGTAAGCTTTTCTTCTATACTTAAGACTGCTGCCTTATCACATCCGATCGCCTTATCAAGGCTATCCATAGATATTTCTGCGTTGCTTGAGTACTGAAGTTTTGCCTTATTGTCTGCGCCCCGATCTTCTTTGGAAAGATCGTCGGCTTTGGATGTTGCTCCCTCGCTCGCAGCATTGAACGATTCGGCTGCTGCCGCCGGCTCTTCTGCCGCTTCATAAGCACTTTCATCATAGGATTCACTGTCTGATGCTTCCTCAGCAGCTTCAAATTCTTCATAAGCAGCTTCATCGGATGTTGTCTCCGATGCTGCCTCCGATGCCGCGCTTTCCGGTGCCGCATAATCTGCTGCGTCAGACATCGGTGCGGTCGAGCTCTGCGATCCGCGAAGGCCTAATGCCTTTATAACGACTACAAGCACGAGTATACTTGCTGCCGCCGCCGAGATCCTCTTTATATAACGAAGGGTCCTGGCACTATTTTTTCTTCTTTCATTAATGTTTACAGGTTCATTTTTTATTGCACGATCGGCCGTTACGCTCATTTCCGGCTGACCGTCTTTGCTTATTTCGGTTCCATCTTCTTTCTTTGTTGCTTCAAATTCATCTATTCCTGCCTCGATGCGGCTCCAGAGATCCGGCAATTCAAGACTTATGGCGTTTTTGTATTCTATATCAAGTTGTTTCATAATAGCCGTACCTCCTTAGTTTTTTTATCGCCGCCTGGTATCGCCAGGTAACCGTTCCCATCGGGATCCCCAGTTCCTTCGATATCTCGGCAAATGTCATTTCCGATAAGACCTTCATATTTATTATCTGTTGCTCTTTCGGATCTAACTGACTTATTGCTTCTTTGATCCCCACATCTTCGATCACTTCTGCTTCAGTATCGTCATCCCCTGCCACTTCAAATGCCGGGGCTTCTTCGTTTGCATCGTTACTGAAGCTTTCAAGTACTTCACGTTTGTGCTTTCGAAGGTGGTCGATCGCCATGTTTCTTGCCATGGTGGCAAGATAACCCTTGTGCCCGCCGCCGCTTACATACTTACCGGCCTGCTGCCAGAACTTGATAAAGAATTCGCTCGTTACATCTTCCGCGTCTTCTTTTCTTCCAAGGACACCATAAACTATCTGATAAATATACCCCAGATATTCATCATAGATATCCTTAAGCCCTGACTTATCGCCATTTAGTATCTTCGCGACACAGGCGTCAAATGCCGCCTCTGTCAACGCAACTTCCTCCGTATTCCCGGGGCCGGCATACCACTCCTTATTTATGATACGTTTCGGCCCTCAATTTTTTATGGCTACTTTTTCATATTATCATCTTTTTATTAAATGTGACAAGCCGTCACGTCTCTATGATACCCGGGGCAAATTGTATTTAATTTAATTGACATGCGTCAACTAAATTGTTATCATGTTAAAACCAAGGAAATGTTTTTAAAGAGGTGAATATATATTGACCGTCTTCGAAATCAGAGATAGCTATCTTACCGATAAGATAGTCGGATTTTTATTCTATCATAAACGTAAACGCCGATTTTCCGCAGAACTACCCTATGGGTTAGATGAGTGGGATGCGCCGGCTATGTTTATGCGCGCCGCACGCGAAGGAAACTACAGCATCGGGTTTGATCTTTCCATGAAATTTGTCCGTCAAAGGATCGTCCCCGCCGAGCGCCAGAATATCGGAATGATATTAAAAAATGCCGGTTTGAAATATTACGATGAATATCGCTTACTCTGTTTAAGTGAAGGACGTTGCGCCCAGGACGAGCTTCATCTGGTCAAAACAGAGCTTTCCGAACTTCCCCCGGATATCTCGGAGCGCCTGAACAAAAAGGTCCGAGATGTGGTACCGATGGAAGGTTATTCTCTTATGGTCTTTTATAAAGACGGCCTGTCTCAGACTGTAGATGTCAAAGAAATCCTCGAAAGCGATCAT
>DMCJ01000102.1 GCA_003446735.1 Lachnospiraceae bacterium
GCGAGTCCGTAGTTAAGGAGTATGCTCTTTGCATGCCCGATATGAAGATATCCGTTAGGCTCCGGAGGGAAACGCGTACATACATGATCATATACGCCCTCGGCAAGATCCTTATCTATCTCCTGCTCGATGAAATTACGGGATCTTACTTCTTCGCTTGCGCTTTCGTTTATGTTTTCTGTATTATTCTCACTCATTCTCACTATTCTCCTGTGATATGATATTATTTTCGCTTAGTGCTGCCGGCGCTTCTCCCCGGACGGGCTGCTGGACGGGCTGCTGGACCGGCTGTGCGGGCTGAGCTGCAGGCTGTACTACAGGCTGGACGAGCTGCTGGACTGGCTGGGCGGGCTGAGCTTTAACTCCCTGATAAACAGGAGCCGAACTCGCCGGCATGCCCGGCTGATATGCATCACCCTTTAATATGGGATGCATACCTTTAAGTTCCTGTTCTTTCTTCTCGGATAATATATATAAAAGTGAAACCGCGATTATGAGTATACCCACGATGAGGAATACAAGGATCCGAAATCCCGTCTCGGAATGCGCAAAGTCAAAGAGCACGATCTTAAAAGCAACTGCTATGACAAGGCAGAGTCCGTATACTCTTATGCCTTTTCTCTTTTTAAGGAATCCAAATAAGATCATACCCAGCGCAAGAAGCGTTATGAGTATGCTCGGGATGAAAGGTTCGCAGTCCTCGGAAATAAGGAATACCCATGCAAAAGTCACGGCCATATAGGTCATGTATCTTTTGTACTCCTTTGAGATAACTACCGAAGCTAAAATGCAGAGCGCAAATATATATCCTAAGAACCTTACGTCTCCCTCTCGTAAAAATACGCATACATAGCATGCAGCTGTCGTTGAATAAACAACATCATATAACCGGTATTTTCCAAGAACAAAGGCAATGAGCTTGTTTGCGGCAAAGAATACAAGAGCCGCGATCGCAAACCAGAATCTGTCGCTATCCATAAGGAAGGTCCATAACGTAAGGCCGGTCAGATAAAAATACGGTACATATTCAAACTTTTCCTTATGAAGGATAAAGCAAAGAACCGGGGTAAGCACGGCCACGCCGAGGATACCGAAATATATCCAGTTCTCATCCTCCATGACTCCCCATAAATATAAATAGGATATGGAGAGCGTCATAAAATAGAGGAACTTAGAAAGCATGTCCTCGCCTTTTTCGGATAAGATCTCTCTTTTATAAATGATATGTGCAAGTACTACTTCGCATGCAAGTAATATAAATGTAAGCCATGAAGAATATCCTGCGCCGTCTAATCTTTCGCCTAAACAAAATTCCGCACTCTTAAGCGCATTATCAAGCACCGCGATCGAAATGAGCATACATACGGTCTGGATAAGATCGACAACGACGCTCCTTTTATATTTGACCGGATAGAAGATCCCGCCAAGACTTACAAGTAAGAGTACTATGGCCGGAACGACAAATTCGGATAGGGAATTGATCTCATCCAAGGGGAAGATCGAGATATAACATCCCAAAACGCTGATCGTCCTTATTATCTCCGATTCCTTCTTCTTACTGAAAAAGAAGAAGAATGCGGTGACTAAAAAGATTATGATCGAAGCTGCCCAGATCGGGAATATCTTAAGATAAAGATATCCCAGGACAGTCGTTACGTATATTCCGCCTATACCAAGTCCCGTAAGGACATATGAAAACTTTTCTATCCGCTTTGAGAAGACAAGCTCCGAAACGGCAATGATCGCTATGCAAAGTGCATAGAAGAACACTCCCTGGACTATGGAGTTGTCTGCCATATAGTTGATGCCGAATATGATAAGAGCTATGAGTACGAAAAGGGATCCGACTACCGAAAGGATCACCGTTCCGATCTTAAACTCCATTCCGCCGTCACTTGCTTTAGCAAGACGCACGGGCGCTGACGGCGCGGGTCCGTTCATGGCCGGAGCGGGATTTGCTCCTGCCGGTCGATTGTTAAAACCTGCGTTAAATGCATTATTTGCAGGAGCCGGCGCGGGGATAGGTCCCGGTGCATACGGATCTGCAGGTCTCGGAGGCATCGACATCGCAGGGTTTGGTCCGACCGGAGCCGGATCTGCGGGGCGCGGAGGCATAGCCATCGCGGGATTTACCCCAGCCTGACGCGGCGGTATGACAGGTGCTGCGCCCGCAACAGGTGCGGCCGATGAAACAGGTGCGGCCGGTGAAACAGGTGCGGCCGGTGAAACAGGCTCATAAACAGGTGCCGCATTTACATCCGGAAAACGCTTTTTGTATCTTTCATAACTTTCATTTAAAGAAGTTTCGCAGGCAGTGATCTTGCTTTCTGCCTCGGTTATCTTTTTTTCAAGTTCGTTCAGATAACCCGTAAAGGCCGGGTCCCTGCTCTCGGCCCTCATGCTGCTTATTCTTGCATGAAGATCTGCTGACATATTTATACCTCATCGACGCTGTAGTTAGGCGCTTCTTTAGTGATATGGATATCGTGAGGATGACTTTCCCTTAAAGCTGCGGGAGAGATCTTCACGAATCTTCCTTTTTCTTTTAATTCGGCGATGTTCTTTGTTCCGCAATATCCCATACCGGAACGGAGTCCGCCGATAAGCTGGAATACCGTATCTTCTACGGTTCCCTTGTAAGCCACACGTCCTTCAACGCCTTCGGGAACGAGCTTCTTTGCATCTGACTGGAAATACCTGTCTTTGGATCCGTTCTCCATAGCGGCGATGGAACCCATGCCTCTGTATACTTTGTATTTTCTTCCCTGATATAATTCGAAGTCTCCGGGTGACTCGTCGCAGCCTGCGAAGATCGAACCCATCATGCAGACATCACCGCCGGCGGCGATCGCCTTGGTCATATCTCCCGAGAATTTGATACCGCCGTCCGCAATGATCGGAATGCCGTATTTCTTAGCCACTTCGTAGCAATCCATGATGGCGGTTATCTGAGGAACACCGATACCGGCAACTATCCTCGTTGTACATATGGAACCGGGTCCGATACCGACCTTTACGGTATCCGCGCCGGCTTCGATAAGAGCCTTTGTAGCCTCGCCCGTAGCTACGTTACCTGCGATAACGGGAAGATCGGGATAAGCATCCTTTATCATCTTTACGCAGCGAAGCACATTCTCGGAATGTCCGTGAGCCGAATCGAGCACGATCACGTCAACCTTTGAATTTACAAGCGCCTCTACCCTTTCAAGGCAGTTTGCCGTGATGCCAACGCCTGCTCCGCATAAGAGCCTTCCCTGGGAATCCTTTGCGCTTAAAGGATATTTGATGGTCTTTTCGATATCTTTTATCGTGATAAGACCCTTTAAGTTAAAGTCATCATCAACGATCGGGAGCTTTTCCTTCCTTGCCTTTGCAAGTATGGATTTTGCCTCCTCTAATGTGATGCCTTCCCTGGCTGTGATAAGTCCTTCGGAAGTCATGCACTCCTTGATCTTCTTGGAATAGTCGGTCTCGAACTTAAGATCACGGTTGGTGATTATACCGACAAGCTTCCTGCCTTCGGTGATCGGGACACCTGAGATGCGGAACTTATGCATCAGATCTTCGGCATCGCCTAATGTATGCTCCGGGGAAAGTGAAAAAGGATCGGTTATTACGCCGTTCTCGGATCGCTTTACCTTATCTACTTCTTCCGCCTGTGCTTCTATGGACATGTTTTTGTGGATGATACCGATACCACCCTGTCTGGCCATGGCGATCGCCATCCTGTGTTCGGTGACAGTGTCCATTCCGGCACTCATCATGGGGATGTTAAGCCTTATCCCTTTGGTGAGATTCGTGGAAAGTTCAACCTCATTGGGTATTACCTGGGAATACCCGGGAACTAAGAGCACGTCGTCAAATGTGATTCCTTCTCCGATTATCTTTTCCATCTTTTCCTCCTCTTTTCTTATATATTTTTGTATCAGTTACCGAAAAATTTACTCGGAGCCGATTTGCGAAGTGCATCGCGCATCTTTTCGTCTGTATTGATGCGTACGCATTTCTTTCCGGATGCTCCGTCCAAAATGATATCAAACACCTCTCCGTCGCTTAATTCGGATGAATAATCCGTAACGGAAAGATCTTTGTATTCATCAAGCTTGGCGCTGCCTTTGGGTGCTATCACGGCAGCTTCGCCAAGTAAATAATTAGCTATCTTTTTTCTTCTTTCATGATTTAATATCTGATCTACGGAAAGTTCCTTTTCAACGCAGAGATATTCAAATTCCACATACTCCCTGAGCCCCACGAAATATCCGGCTACCGCAAGGAGAATGCCTGAAAGAAAGAGTACTCCTTTTATTATAAGATCTCCGAAGATAAACGAAAGAAGCACGATGATCACTCCAAAGACCATCATTATTATCTTAAGTATCGGCATTAAGCCGTTTCTCGGCTTTGCCGTCATGTATTCGGCGTACATGTCTCCCATATCACAAAAGCTCCTTTAAGATTGAATTGACCATGGCGGGATCGGCCTTGCCCTTCATAGCCTTCATGGTCTGTCCGACAAGGAATCCTATCGCCTTTTCCTTACCGTTTTTATAATCCTCAACAGACTGGGGATTGTCTTTTATCACCTGCTCGATCGCAGATCTTAAAGCTCCTTCGTCGTTAACGCTCTTAAGGCCCTTCTCTTCCACATAAGCCTTGGGATCAATGTCGTTTTCGAACATTTCCTCAAAGACTTCCTTTGCGACCGAAGAATTGATCTCCTTCTTTTCGGCCATATCTATTAAAGATGCCAGGTGAGCCGGCGAAAACCTTATGTCCTCGGGATCCATGGACTTTTCCTTTAAAAGACGCATGGTCTCCACCATGAGCCAGTTACTAACCTTCTTGGGATTATTGCAGATAGCCGTGGTCTCCTCGAAGATATCAGCCATATGCTTGCTGGCCGTGATTATATCTATATCGTATTCGGGAATATCGAATTCTTCCTTATATCTCTTTGCCTTTGCATCCCTGAATTCCGGCTGCTCGGCTCTTATCTGATCAAGGAAGGCATCATCCACAACGATGGGAACAAGATCGGGATCGGGGAAATACCTGTAATCCTGAGCATCTTCCTTGCTTCTCATCGCATAGGATTCTTCCTTTGTATCATCCCAGCGCCTTGTCTCCTGAACAACGGATCCGCCGGAATTAAGGATATCCTCCTGACGGGCCTTCTCGCCTTCTATCGCATGGGCGATCGCCTTGAAGGAGTTTAAGTTCTTCATCTCGGTCCTTGTCCCGAATGTATCGGATCCGACCTCACGAAGAGAAAGATTGACATCGGCTCTCATGGAACCTTCCTGAAGCTTGCAGTCGGAAGCTCCCAAATATGTGATGGTCTCTCTTAATTTTTCAAGATAAGCTATGACTTCCTCCGCGCTCCTCATATCGGGCTCGGATACGATCTCTATAAGCGGAACTCCGGAACGGTTATAATCGACTAATGAAACATCTTCCCACTCGTCGTGGATCAGCTTTCCGGCATCCTCCTCCATATGGATCTCATGGATACGGATATCCTTTTCTCCGTTTTCGGTCTTTATCGTCACATGGCCGTTACGGCAGATGGGCAGATAAAGCTGGGATATCTGATAGTTCTGAGGATTATCGGGATAGAAATAATTCTTTCTGTCGAATTTGCCGTTCCTTGTGATCTCGCAGTTCGTGGCAAGGCCGACGGCAACGGCATATTTAAGCACCTGTTTGTTAAGAACGGGAAGAGATCCGGGCATACCCGTACATACAGGGCAGGTATGGGTATTGGGCTCTCCGCCGAAAGCGGTCGAACAGCCGCAGAATATCTTTGTCTTTGTAGCTAATTCAACATGGACTTCAAGTCCTATGACTGTTTCGTATTCCTTAGCCATCACTTACCCTCCTTTCCGAAGAGGATCTCTCCTCTTGCCTGTTCGTATGCGTACGCCGCATTTAATAATTTCTTCTCCGTGAAGCAGTCACTTATAAACTGAACTCCTATCGGAAGGCCGTTTTTATCGGCTCCGCAGGGAAGGCTTATTCCCGGAAGACCGCATAAGTTAACGGATATGGTATAGATATCGCTTAAATACATCTTCATCGGATCGGAAAGGGATGATCCCAATTTCGGAGCCGTTGTCGGTGCATTCGGCGCGAGTATTATGTCATATTTAGAAAATGCATCGTCAAATGCCTTCTTTAAGAGGGCTTTTACCTTAAGCGCCTTTAAGTAATATGCATCGTAATAACCGGAGCTTAAGACAAATGAACCGAGCATTATCCTTCGCTTTACTTCAGGTCCGAAGCCTTCCGACCTCGTCCTTTTATACATCTTGTGAAGCTCATCTGCGTTTGCTGCACGATATCCGTATTTAACACCGTCAAATCTCTCTAAATTGGAGCTTGCTTCGGCATCGGCTATCGTGTAGTAGGTAGGGATGGCATATTCAACTAAGGGAAGATCGAATTCCTCAGCACCGGCTCCGAGCTCTTCAAGCTTCTTTGCTGCGTTAAGGACCGCGTTTTTTACTTCTTCGTCTATACCCTCTCCGAAATAAGTACGGGGTATACCGACCTTTAATCCCTTTATGTCTCCGGTAAGTGCCGAGAGATAAGATTTATCTTCTGTCTTTACACTTGTTGAATCCTTTTTGTCATGGGAGACTATCGTCTCAAGGACTGCTGCCGCATCTTTTACGTTCTTTGTAAGCGGTCCTATCTGATCGAGGGATGAACCGTAGGCTATAAGTCCGTATCTCGAAACTGTACCGTAAGTAGGCTTAATCCCGACAACGCCGCAGTATGAAGCGGGCTGTCTTATCGATCCGCCGGTATCCGAGCCGAGCGCATAGAAACACTCGCCTGCGGCTACGGCCGCAGCACTTCCTCCCGAACTTCCTCCGGGCACATGTTCTGTATTTCTGGGATTGTACGTGGGACCGAATGCGGATGTCTCCGTGGTCGAACCCATGGCAAATTCGTCCATATTGGTCTTGCCTAAGATGACCGCTCCCGCATTCTTTAAAAGATCGACTGCCTCCGCATTGTAAGGCGGAACAAAATCATTTAATATCTTTGATGCGCAGGTCGTAAGAAGATCTTTGGTGCAGATATTGTCCTTTATGGCTACGGGAACTCCGGCAAGAGGGCCTTTTAATTCACCCGCATCTATCTTTTTCTGCACTTCGTCTGCGCTCTTTAAGGCATTATCAAAATCAGTTGTTATATAACACCTGTATTTTTCATCATTGCTCTTAATATTATCAATAACTGCTTCTGTGGCTTCTCTGACGCCGACTTCTTTATTTCTTATCTTATCCGAAAGCTCAATGGCCGATAAACTAAGTAAACTCATTTTTTCCTCCTAAAACGTGCTCGGAACGACATACATCCCGTCTTTTTGCTCGGGAGCATTCTTAAGGAGTTCATCCCTATCGTCCGTACCTGTCACTACATCCTCTCTGAAGACATTTACCACATCGGATACATGACTCATCGGCTCTACGCCGTCGGTGTCAAGCTCGTTTAACTTATCTATGTAATCGAGCATTTCTTCTATGTCCTTCTTAGCCCGCTCTTTTTCCTCTCCGGACAGATCGAGCTTAGCGAGAATGCCGACATATTCTATTGTTTCATCGGAAATTGTATTAGCCATTTTCTCTCTCTTTCGTTTCCTTATAATTATAATAATTATAAAATTTTAGCACATTTGACACTACATTTCAATGCTTCATTTATTTATTGCACGCGGAATCTGATATGTGTTAAAATGGCATTGTATCGTACATTTTCAGTATTTATCAGGGGAAAAACATATGCATTATGCAATAGGAGATGTTCACGGATGCTTTGATGAGCTGATGCTCCTTATAAGAAAGATATTAAAAAAAGATAAGGATGCGAAATTCATCCTTATCGGTGATCTTATAGAAAGAGGCCCGAAGACCTTAAAGATGATCGACTGGGCTCTTGAAAATATCACAAAAGACGGCATGTTCCAGTGTGTCCGCGGCAACCATGAGCAGATGGCCTACGAATGGTACATCGATGAATTCATGCCCTGGTGGCAGAGAAAAGAGCATTTCGGCGTCACGGACGAGCCCATGCCCCAGACTTACTACGATTTTTCCAAGCTTGTCGAAGAAAACAACCTTGCTACGCCCGACAAGCTTAAGCCTTTTATGAGTTTTATAGAAAGTCTCCCCTATGACAAAAAGATTAACGTCACGACAGCGGGCGGCGTAAATGCGACCTACAGGATCGTTCATGCCTGGTATGATTATTCACCCAATATTCCCGAAGAAGTCCAGCACCGCGCCAATCTCTGGAAGCGCTGCGGCTTTGGAAGCTATGCTTCGGATGAGATCATAATCCACGGCCATACCCCCACGATAAACATCACCTATATCTCGGCCAATCCCGAGCCCGACAGGCCCGGTCTTATAGGCTATCGTCATAACGCGATAAATGTGGACGGCGGCTGCTGTTTCGGCACCTTCGTTCCCTATCCTGCGATGCTGTGTGCTCTCTGCCTTGAGAATCTCCAGGAGATATATCCCTATACGATCTCAAAATGCCTCTATAAGCAGGCAGAAGGCATCCTTACAAAAGAAGAAGCCGCAGAAAGGGCAAGGCAATATCAGAAGGAATATCTTTCCACCGAAAATGCATATTACTTTAACCTCATCCAACGGCTTAATTTAAATCCTAAACTCGGACGTATCGTCGTGTGACAGGGGGACGGTTCTGCTGTCACACTATCCCCTATAAAGCTGCAAATCCTCTCTCAAGATCTGCGATTATATCATCGATATGCTCGGTACCGATCGAAAGCCTGATCGTTCCGGGACGGATTCCCTGATCCAGGAGTTCTTCCTCGGTTAGCTGTGAATGAGTGGTCGAAGCAGGATGGATAACAAGGCTCTTTACATCAGCTACGTTAGCAAGAAGTGAAAAGATCTTTAAGTTATCGATAAACTTCCAGGCTTCTTCCTGTCCGCCCTTGATATCGAATGTAAATATCGATCCGCCTCCGTTCGGGAAGTACTTATTGTAAAGCTCATGGTCGGGGTGATCTGCAAGTGAAGGATGATTTACCTT
>DMCJ01000009.1 GCA_003446735.1 Lachnospiraceae bacterium
GCCGTTGGTAATAAGATGATAGGAGCAAGGGTAAACGGTAAGCTCGTTACGATCGACTATCAGCTTAAGAACGGCGATAAAGTCGAGATCATGACCAGCCAGAATTCAAAGGGGCCTTCCCTTGACTGGCTTAATATCGTAAAGTCGACCCAGGCTAAAAACAAGATAAACCAGTGGTTCAGGACCGAGCTTAAGGATGAAAATATAATAAAGGGCCGTGATCTTTTACAGTCTTATTGCAAGAGCAAGGGAATAGATCAGGTTAACATAATGCGTCCGGAATACATGGAAAGCATTATGAAAAAATACGGCTTCAGGGACTGGGAGAGCGTGCTCGCGGCAGTCGGACACGGCGGCCTTAAGGAAGGTCAGATCGTTAACCGTATGAAGGAGCTCTTTGACAAAGACAATGAGCAGGCGATGACCGATGAGGAAGTCCTTGATGAGATCAATGATTCCATAAGAAGTGCCGTTGAAAAACAGGCTCAGCGTCCTCATTCCCATAAGAGCGAGAGCAGCGGTATCATAGTTAAAGGCATACATGACGTTGCGGTCCGTTTTGCAAAATGCTGTTCGCCGGTGCCCGGTGATGAGATCGTGGGATTTGTCACAAGAGGCAGGGGCGTTTCGATACACAGGACCGACTGCATTAATGTCCTCAGTATTTCCGAGCTTGACCGTAACAGGCTTATTGATGCCGAATGGTCCGAGGACAGCATAAAGAGTTCCGGCCGTTACCTTGTTGAGATCGCGATATATGCAAATAACAGAAACGGCCTTCTGGCTGATGTTTCACGTACGCTTACCGAGAAAAACGTTGACATACAGAGCCTTTCCACGAAGGTCAGCAAGCAGGGCGTTGCGACTATGTGGATAGGATTTGAGATAAGCGGCAAGGAGGAGCTTAACAGGATAGTTGAAAAGCTCCGCACGATCCCGAGCGTCATCGATATAGAAAGAGCCGGCTAAGCTGGTTTACATAATATAAGAAAGGAAATAACATGTCCGATATCAAGATAGGAAAAATGATATTAAGTTCCTTCGGGACAAACTGCTATTTTGTTTACAGGGAAGGAAAAGAGGATGTTATCTTCTTTGATCCCGGAGATCAGGGCGGATATATTTATGATAAGCTCTCAGAGCACGGCCTTTTAGTTAAGGCGATCCTTCTTACGCACGGACATTTCGATCATATTGCCGGAGTAAAGGAGCTTAAGGAAAAAAGCGGCGCCAAGGTCTATGCGCTTGACGCTGAGGCTGATTTCCTTATGGATATCGACAAGAACTTAACGTCCCAGTTCGGACGCCCCATTACGATCACTCCCGACGTTCTTTTAAAAGACGGGGAAGAATTAAATCTTGGCGGGATCGATATAAAGGTGATCGCAACTCCCGGTCATACCGAAGGCGGCGCCTCATATTATATAAAAGAGGCCGGATTCCTTATTTCCGGAGATACGCTGTTTGAGGGATCCGTCGGAAGGACTGATTTTCCTACCGGAAGCATGTCCGTACTTGTAAGGAGCATAAAGGAAAAACTCTTTACACTTCCCGATGATACAAAGGTCTATCCCGGACACGGCAAAATGACCACCATAGGAGATGAGAAGAAATATAATCCCTTTGTTCAGTAAAATATACGGAGAAATACTATGATCCATGTGATCACGGACACCGACGGGCTGTCCTATGACTTAAACGCTATAACAAAAGAATTCTATCCGCACGAAGAGATTCGTGTGGATTTTTGTGATGGGGAAATACCTCCGGATGCAGCGGATGATATAGGATCGAGCGGAAACGAAGATAAGGAAGAAAAGGTATATCTTATATTAAAAGAAGATCAAAATGAGAGGGGCATATTTATCGGCGGAAAGAAACATCTTAAGGATCCTGCCGGGCTTCCTTTCGGGATCGATATAAAAAGTGATAAACACAAAGTTGTTAACCTTTATTACGATATCCTTTCAGATATCAATGAAAAGAAGCTTCCCTGGGGAAGCCTTACAGGCGTTCGGCCCACAAAGATCGCCAGAATGTTGATGGATGAAGGTAAAAGCGATGATGAGATAATAAACTATTATCTTAAAGAAAGAAGAGTAAGCGCTGATAAGGCTGAGCTTTCCGTTAACATCGCATCGCTTGAAAGGAAGCTTATAGAGCCGTTATCGGATACCAAAGGCTACAGCCTCTATATCGATATCCCGTTCTGTCCTACAACCTGCGCATATTGTTCTTTTACATCATATCCGATAAAAGCCTATGAAAAATATAAAGAGGATTACCTTGACGCGTTGTTTAAGGAAATGGAAGCGGTAAGGGATATGATAGGAGAAAAGAAAAAGGCAGAGCCTACGTATCGCCTTGATACCGTTTATATAGGCGGGGGAACTCCGACATCTCTTGAACCGGAAGATCTTAAAAGGCTTTTAACTAAGATCGAAGAATGTTTTGAAATAGACGGCGTTAAGGAATTTACCGTTGAAGCAGGCCGGCCGGACAGCATCACAAAAGACAAACTTAATGTAATAAAGGCTCATCCCGTTACAAGGATATCCATAAATCCCCAGACGATGAACGATAAGACGCTAAAGCTTATCGGCCGAAACCACAGCGTTTCCGACTTTATAAATGCATTTCATCTTGCCAGGGAATGCGGGTTTGAAAATATAAACACGGATATCATCCTGGCTCTTCCCGAAGAGTCAACGGAAGATGTCATTAATACACTTCGCGGCATAGAAGGATTATCTCCGGATTCGCTTACCGTCCATACGCTTGCGATAAAACGTGCATCGAGACTGAGGATGGACAGGTTAAAGGTTAACATAACACAGAGCGAAACGGATGAAAACATAGAAAAAACAAATAATGAAGTTGACATAACATTGCAAAACATGATGTCCGAAGCTTCCAAAGCAGCCGCAAACATGAATATGCATCCCTATTATCTCTACCGCCAGAAGAATATGTCTGGAAACCTTGAAAATACGGGCTTTGCAAAAGAAGGTAAATACGGCCTTTACAATATCCTTATCATGGAAGAGATAGAGGACATCATTGCCCTTGGCGCCGGCGGTATCTCAAAACGCCTTTTCTTCGAAAATCCCGGCGATCCAAAGGAGAGCGTGCGCATCGAAAGGTGCGAGAATGTAAAGGACTTAAAAAGCTATATCGAGCGTGTCGATGAAATGATAGGGCGTAAGAGAGCATTGTTTTTATAGTGACACGGTACCAGGCACTTTGTCACATTTAATGTAACACCGATGAATGAGATATGGAAATGAAAACCGAGAAGAGAATAAGTATATTAAAAATATCGATCATTATATTTGCGGCATATCATCTTAATATGATGGCATGCAGCATTTATACTGACAGCCTTATAGGCTGGAGCGGAACAAAGTATTATATAAAAATACTGATGATGGTTCTGGGCTATGCCGCATTTTATGGCAGTCGTAAGGCAGTAGGCAGCACTACAGGGAGAAAGTGCATGCTGTTCGCTTCCAATGTGATATATTCAGCCGGTTTGTTGGTGCTTATGATCATAGATGATGTCGTGATGATCACCGGAGTATCACTGGTAGTCATGTTTGTTCTGGGATATGTGGGAGGAGCAGTGTATTATTTCCTTTCGCAGAGAGTATCCGAGAATCCGCATGGCGGAAGGATCATAGGATTGGGAGGCGCGCTTGCTTATATTCTTCATTATGTGCTGTGGGCGATGCTTGGGCAGGAGGTCATAATGATCGTGGTCTTATTGACACTCTTTGTCTTTGTTACATATATCGTTATCCGTAATCCCAAAGAATGGGCGACTTCCGACCCGCTGCCCTATGCGGACAAGACGGATACCGAAGTCAGAGATGATAACATAAGGACGATGCTTTTGCTTTGCGCTCTGACTGTGGCAGCTCTTTTGTGCATGGGCAGGGCGCACAGAATAGTTTTTAATACCTATGATGATCAGTCGGGAGTTCTGTATGGATTGGCGAGACTCTTTGCTGTGCCGTCCTATTTGATCATAGGGCTGTTGTATGATAAGAAAAAAAGGAGTGCACTATCAGGTATAATGCTTCTTTCCATGATAATAACAGTGTGGATGCCGGCGGATTTTGTTTATATGCCCGTAGTGGTTCAGTATATTCGTCAATTCTGCGAGACTTTTATGATAGGTTATATCACCTTATCTTTCTGGCTTCTGGCACCAAAGACAGATCG
>DMCJ01000167.1 GCA_003446735.1 Lachnospiraceae bacterium
TACGTTCATTAAGCCAGCGCATGTTCGGGGTCTCAAAGCAATGATAGAATATAAAACCGTCTATATAATCTTTTACTATGTCCCTTATCTCATCTGCCGCCCCGACCACTATATTATTGCCGTATGAAATAAAGTTACATGAGATCGGCTTATTATAATAGCTTTTTACGCCCTCTCCCGGATCATAGGAAACCACCACGTTCTCATTTAAGAGAAAATCTCCCGCATCGGCGCCTATGTCCACTGCGGACTGTTCCATAGCGATCCTTAATATGTCCTTATCAGTCATCGTCTTTACTTCCCAGATATTTTATGCAGACAAATAACCTTTCTGTTTAAAGTTTCCTTAAAACAAGCTCGGTAATGCCGGGATTATTTCCCGCTCTTACTTCCTTTACCTTTTCGTTCCTGCCGTACGAGAACTCATCTTTGATCGCTTCTTTGATGCCGGTCCCGCCATGATAACCGTGGATCACTCTTATGATATAGACCGATCCCGGAGCTTTGTTTACTTCGCTCACGACTTTCTGTAATGCCGGCTCGACCCTCATCCCGTGAAGATCGATTTCTATTATGCCCGATGTGATGTTCATATCTCTCCCCGCTCTTTTATCCGCCTATGCGGTATGTTTTTTAATCTCATCTTCGATCGCGCCTTTGACCTTTTCGGCTATCTGCGCGCTCTTAAGTCCCTTATAATCTTCAAAATATATCGGATCGAGAAAATGCACCTGGGTCGTAACACGTTTTATCCCGTTCTTTAATCCGAAAGCCTTATAGGAATCGACCAAAGCCACAGGAACTATCGGCATCTTCGACCAGATCGCCGCTTTAAACGTTCCGGGTATGAAATCAAGGAGATCGTTTCCGTTATTATCATATCCGCCCTCGGGAAATATGATGATCTTCTTTCCGTTCTTAACTCTCTCGGCCACTAACTTAAGGCACTCATATTGCTGTTTTATGTCATTCTTATCAAGTCTTATCCCATCGACCACATCGATGAATTCGTTTAAAAGGATCTGCTTGGATCTCTCCTTGTCTATAACGACCGAGCAGGGTGATTTATGAAAATGCATTATCCCGGGCACGTCAAATTTACCCTGATGATTTGATATCATGATATATCCGCCATCTTTCGGGAGCTTATCGATCCCGGAGCATCTGCTCCTTATACGGGCATTTATCATTATGACGCTTATCATATGACTGGCCACCCCATATCTGTATTCCTCGGAAAACCAGTCAGTATGACGCATTATGAATCTGATCTTATAAATGTAATAGATTATAAGCGGCATTGACACTGTGATGACAAAATAGTATCTGATCATCTCCTTACTTCCTATCCGGATATCCGGGCATAATATCCTTATTTGGTATAATCGTAAAATCCTTTACCGGCATTTACTCCGGTCTCGCCCTTATCTATCTTCTCTTTTAAGAGCTTTCCGATCTTGTTGCTCATGCTCCCCTCAGTATGAGCATCCGGCTTCATCTGGTTTATATTATATGCAGTCTCAAGTCCCACGATATCAAGGATCTTAAAAGGTCCCGCAGGCGCTCCCGTTGCAAGCTGCCATGTGGTATCGATGGTCTCGGGATCGGATACTCCGTTAGCCCAGAGTGACTGAGCAGCCGTAAGGAAAGGAACCAGCATTGAATTTAAGATATAGCCGGGCTGCTCCTTAAACAGCTTAAGCGGTACCATACCGATCTGCGCTGCAAATTCAACGACCGCATCGTAATATTCCTGTTTTGTTCCGGGATGACCCATGATCTCCGCGGTGTTGTTCTTCCAGATCGTGTTAGCGAAATGAAGTGAAAGATATTTCTCGGGCCTTCCGGTGTGCTCTGCGAACATGCTCGGAAGAAGGGTGGATGAATTGGTGACTAAAATGGTCTTTTCATCAAGAACATCCTTAACCTTTTCATATACGCCTATTTTGGCTTCGGGATCCTCGGACATTGATTCGATCACTATATCCGCTCCCGATACTGCCTTTGCGATATCAAGCTCGATGCTTATCTTTTCTTCAAAATTCTTCTTAGCCCTGTTTATATCTTCATCTATCATTTCAGCAGTAGCTGTATTAAAATCTCTCACAAGACCCCTGGGATAAACATATGCTCCCATAGGATTTCCTATAAGGGCTTTTGTCTTTGTAAGATCCTCGATCATCAGATCCGAATATCTTTTTATCTTCGGTCTGGTCCTTTCTATTGAGCCCTCGCTCCTTAACCAGAACACCGTATCGCATCCCCAATATGCGCACATCAGTCCTATCTGAGTTCCTAAAACTCCTCCTCCAAGTACCGTCACTTTCTTAAATTCCATTTTGCTTATGCCTCCTGTTTTGCTTTTGATATATGTCACCGCTATTTTTTAAGTTCAGCGGAATCATAGATATAATTTACTGCTTCAAGCAGCTTATCTAACCTTCCCGATCCGGGAGGTGTGATCCCCACGATCATATATGCGGAATTTCCCCGGATGATGTAATAGATCGCTCCGTCATATTTATGGTTGCCGTTATCGCTAAGGCCCGTTCCGTCCAGTTTTATACCGTATCCGATATCCTGCTTCCTTTCGGCCTTTCCGTTAAGCCTGGATCCGGGCATTACCTGCTCCATCGTCCTTGTAAGATACTGGGCTAAAGTCGAGAGCTCGCCGTCATTGTATTTGCCCATCTCTCCGCCCGAAAAACCGACATCGTCCTGCTTGAATATTATGATGACATCGATATCATCTTCGTTTTGCTTTTCCTCAAACAGATTCTCGGGAATGAATACCTTTATATCTCCCTTATCAACACCTGCCATGGATGAGATAAAGTTGTTCGCAAGATTTGCATAGGTTGATCCCGCTTCAAATCCCCTCGGAACATACATGACTATATCGCCCATTTCCACGGGTGTGGAATCATTCTTCTTTGCTTCGTCGGCATCGGGCTCGTATCCGTCTATCTTAGCCTTAAGCATCCCGGGATCATAGGGGATATCCACGGAAAGATAATCCTCAAGTTCGCCTATGACAGCTTCAGTATTTTCATTTTCGTTCCGGGAGTCGACCTTAAGGGTGATGTTAATTATCCGTCCGTCCGAAAGCTCAAACATCATATGATCCACCCACTGTCCGTAATAGGACTTGCTGGGATCGTCAAATATCAGATATGAAACACCGGCGCCGTATCCAAGATCACCCAATCCTGCGATCTTATCTACGGAAAGATCGCTGTATTCCGAGGCTTTGTCCCTGTAGTCGCGCTCTAAGGTATATACAAGCCTTTCATCTACGCTCTTGTTTTTTACTTCATCGGAATAAAGAGGATTCAGGTTGGCTTCGCACTCCACTCCGTCTTTATTTGCTATCGCGGTGGTATTCCCGACATAGGCCTTTTCGTCTATAGGAAGATAAAGAACCGTCTCCTTATCGCCGCTTTTTAAGGTATAGTCTTTTAAATGCGTAAATCCCGTATAGCCGGCAACATCTTCACCGAAGGCAGGCTTTTCTATTACAGGTACTTCCTCTTTCTTACCGCATGCGGATAAGATGATCGCAGTAAATAGGATGCACGCCGGCATCATGATTTTTTTGTTCATATCAGAATATCCTCCGGTATCAATGTTTGCTGTATGTTATTTTGATATTGGTAAGTGCTACCTGATCTCCGGTAAGGCAGACATAAACATCTTTTGCCTGATCATCGTAGATCATGCTTATAAGCTTGATGCTTATACCCATGTTTTCGGTTTCGATCGTTACTTCTTTTTTCCCGGCTTTACTCTCTATTCAGGCACGCTCCGCTTAAAAAGAGCATTACATTTAATTGATGATCTTTGATCAGTTCGTACATTTTATTAACCAGTTACCCCATAATAAAAATCATACAAAGATATAATAATACAAAATTCAATGGTTTTCCACAGTTTTTTTGTGGTTTTCACCTTTGTCCGTAAAGGATATTTTCGTATGTTTCTATAAACGAAATATCCTCATCGGGCGCCTCATATCTTAAGCGTTCGGAATATTCCATGAGCGTTTCCTCTCTTTTCTTTCCGAGGCGCTTTCTTTTAAGCATCTCCATCTTCCGTTTGCAGTCATATTCCGCCTTCTTAAGGTCGTCCATGCGGGAATATCTCACAAACCTTATAAGCCTGTCGATCGCAAATATCAATAAAGAAAGCACGACGCCGGATAATACGGGGATGAGGATCTGATATATATTAAATGTCCCTTTCACGCTTTCTTTAAGCTCATCCCCGAGATCTTCTTCGTTTATATCCTCTTCTTTAGCTTTCTTTGCTTTTACGCTCTCTGCCTCGCCCGCTTTTGCGGTGCCTGAAAGCTCCCAAGAAGTCTCCACATGCATTCCGGGAGTAGGCTCGAAACTTACCCATCCTATTCCGTCTAAATATGCTTCAGGCCAGGCATGCGCACAGTTTGAACTTACCTTATTTACGCTCTCTTTTCCGAGCGGCACCCTGTAACCCTGAACATATCTCGCGGGGATACCCTCAGAGCGGGCTATGATAACAAAAGCCGAGGCAAAATAGCTGCAGTATCCCTCCTTCATATCAAACAGAAAATAATCTAAAAATCCGGCTTCATCCCTGACACTCAGCGGCAGTCTGCCGGGCTTTTCGCTGTATTTATATGCTGAGAGCATCTCTTCTATGGCGCACAGTTTTTCGTAATCGCTGTCCGCTTTATTAAGATGATCCTCGATATACGCCTCTGCCTTATCGGATATCTCAGTCTCGGGAAGATATGTCTTATATATATCCTCGTGATATTTCTGATAATCCTCAAACGTAAGACTCGTTAAGACTCCGCATTCCCTGAGCGCAGCATCGAAGCTTTCCTTTGTAACTTCATGGCTTTCAGATGCAAGATATGCAAAAGCATCCGAATCCCGGTTTACTCTGTAAAACACGGAAACATAGGGGAATCTCGCGTTTTTCTTATCCGTGAAACTGTAATCGGATCCGCTTATCTTCTTTTCATCCGCCTCTCCTCTTACGGATATCACCTTAGGCGGAATGAACATGCACAGCGTATGCATATCCTTATATTCGGTCGTAAGGCTCGTCTTTTTAAGATAATCCGTTACGGGTCTTTCACCCCCGTTATCAAGTATGGCGCTCATCGTTTCTATGGAATCAAGGAAACGTTCATCAACGGTGTTTTTGTCCTTTTTATCCCAGCTTCGTCCGTCAAACCTGTCAAAGGTCTTTCCGGATAGATAGATGCATCTGTCCCTTTCCGACGTCATCTTAAGCTCCATCACCTTTCTCTCGGATCTTTCAAGATCTCCTCCCGGAGCCGCCCTGTCCGAAAATCCGATGATCGGCGTATCTTTGTCCCATTCGTTCCCGCTTATGAAGTTTTCGCTTATCCTTATATACTGGCTCTTTGCAAATTCGGATATCTTCTTTACGATCTTCCAGTCATAGGGCTTTGACGGGATGCTAATGAACATGATGACGATGAACACAAAAAGGACAAACGGCATCACACCGACGGTGTGTTTTTTAACATCCGTATCTCCTTCTTTTATGCTGCGTCTTTGCAGCTCATCGATACTGACAAAGATGATGAACATAAAGATAAGGCTGGTACAAAGCTTATTTACGTACATATTAAAGGCATAGGAATATATAAGATATCCCGCTCCGGCAAATGCGATAATGGCACGGATGAGCCTGTATCTTTCCCATATCAGAAAAGCTGCAAAACAGATCATATCGATAAAGATGAGGATAATGATCCATAAGTTTTCTTTAAATATCGGGTATCCCGCATCAGAGGGCGTAAACACAAAATAAGAAAGGATAAATGCAAAGATGACGCCTGAAAGGACGGTCCTTCCCCTTAACCTTAAATGCTTCATGATAAGAACGACAAAAAGAACGACTACGGAAACACAGACCATGTTAAACAGTCTTATATCATCGTTTATATACCTTCTTGAAACGGAAGTAACGGAAAGAACGAAGGGTAAAAAGAATATAAGATCGTAGATAAACCCGGTCATCTCATTTCCTCCCCTTTCACATCGGCTCTTACCTTTACGATGTCTTTGTCTCTGCCTTTTAAGAGGACTTCATTTTCATCATTTCCGATAAGATATATCCTTACTGGAACGCGGTTCGTATTTATAAGATCGATCGCATTTTCATCCTCATCATCAAGCTTTGATAATATGAATATCAGCATGCGATATCCGAAAAGACCTCCCTTATCCCCGATATCAAGACTGAGTAAAGAAAGACTTTCCTCTTTCCTGAACATATATCTGCACATCTTTCCGTACACGCCTTCAAAATCGGTCATGTTTTGAACCGATGTGCATTCCGTTTCCCTGTCTTTTAATATCACATCTACAGGGACATTATTTTCCATGTAATAAAGCGAAAGCGATATGAGTCTTTCAACCGCGCTGTTTTCTACAGGAAGATATTCTTCTTCTAACTTATGATATCTTCCCGGATCAAGCACTATCGCTATACCGCTTTTTTCCTGACCGCACTTTTCCCTTATCATATATTTTTGCATCGCGGCGCTCGATCTGTGATTTAAAAGCCTTATGTCATCACCGGGGATATATTCCCTTACGGGTATGTCGGGCTCTGTCTTTTTAATGAGATTTTCCCTGTTTTCATCAAAGGACATCTCTTTCCCCGGAGTATCCGTGATCCGTTTTATGAAAGGTATCACTATGACTGAAAGGGGCTCCTTTATCTTAAACTTTATTTCAAAAAGGTTGAGGTAATCCCTTATCGTTATCTCCTTTATACCGACCTTATACTCTCCCCTGTAAAAGCAGACGATCCTTGTCTTTTTTGTTATGGATGACTTCGGGGGAAGCTCATATGTTACGGATTCATCTATGTCCGAGATATTTGAAAAGGATGAATAAAAAGAAAGCTTTATCGCAGAAAAAGAAAACCATCCCTCATTATGAAGGGTGATATAGAAATCGGTCGGTGTATCGGCCGTCATATTCCTGCCGTCCGATCTCTGATATATCTTAAGAGAATAAAAAACGATCAGGATATAGGCTATGGATAAAAGCGGGATTAGTACTGATGTAAAGAAAAAGATGTAAGTGAGCGGACCGCCGCGAAGAGTTATCCCGACAAGCGATATCAATATGAAGATGATCGATACCGCTATCCCTTTATTTTTCATTTCCCCTCTCCATCGGAACCGGGATCTTAAGGATCAATGATCTAAGCAAAACACTGCTCTCCTTTTTCTCAAGTCGCATCTGGGTAGATAATATCATCCTGTGTGAAAGAACGGGAAGTGCCACAGCCTTGACATCATCAGGTTTGACAAAGTCCCGTCCGTTTAAAAAGGCCTTCGCGCGGGATGCTTCTGTAAGATGGATAAGGGCTCTCGGACTTGCGCCTAAGATAAAACCGTTTTCATTTCTGGTAGATGCGATGATCTTTCTTATGTATGAAAGTATGGCATCGCTTATAAAGACCTTCTTTACTTCTTCCCTTAATCTTATCACATCGTCTTTATCAAGCACCGGCTTTATATCATCTAAGCTCTTTCCATCGATACGGTCCTTAAGCATCTTAAGTTCCTGCTCTTCGTCCGGATATCCTATGCTTATCCTCATCATAAAGCGGTCGAGCGAAGCTTCGGGAAGCGGATATGTACCCGTAAACGTCATCGGATTCTGCGTAGCTATTACCATGAACGGATCGGGAAGCGGATATATCTTATCATCCACCGTGACCTGCGATTCCGCCATTGCTTCAAGGAGCGCGGACTGGGTCTTCGGAGAAGTACGGTTTAATTCATCCGCTAAGACGATGTTCTTCATTACGGCGCCTGCTCTGTAGGAAAATTCTCCCCTCTTCATATCATAGACGCTCATTCCCGTCACATCGCCGGGCATCGTATCCGGAGTAAACGATATGCGTCCGAAAGAAAGCCCCAAAGATGAAGCAAAACATCTTGCAAGCGTTGTCTTTCCGACTCCGGGAACATCCTCCATAAGGATATGGCCATTTGCGAGAAAACAGCAGATAAGATCATCCACCACTTCCTCTTTACCGACAAAATATTCGTTTAACTGTTTTCTTAAAAGATCTGTTTTTTCCATGATATCCTTATGTCTCTTTTTATTATTTTCCAAGTGCCTTTAAGTAGCGGTCATACTGAGCCTGCTTTACCTCGGTCACTTCGTCTAAATGCAGCTTTTCAAGATCGGCTATGTAAGCATCAAATTCTTTTTCGATATCGGCCTTACCCGTTATGAAAGCGATCGAACTTTCATTTACCTTATCCTCGATATCGGGCATGTAAAGATTTACCGTATCGCTTTCCTTGCTCGTAGCATATATCTGCGGCCAGGGATCTTTTACATATGGTACCAGTTCCCTGTTTATCTCGGCATGCCAGTCGGCAACTAAGATATCCGTCGCCTCTACCGACTGCGCGGCGGGTAAGACAAACGCAGGATTTATGCCCAAAGCCTGAAGATAATCATTATCATTTCCCTTTTCGGTATAGGACCTGCTGCCATCGGGATTAACGATATAACTTTCTCCTTCAAATCCCCACTGATAATAATCCTGACAATGCTCACTCATCGCATAATCCAGGAATTTGACGGCAAGCTCGATCTGGGAGGAATTCGTATTTACACCGAACATCCCGGCAAGTGCATTCCTTCCTACATAAAAGCCTTCCTCATCTCCCGATAAGGGCTTTACACCGACAAATGCCTTTTCCTTTGTCCCGTCATAATAAGGAAGGACATTTGAATACATCATGGACATCGCCCAGCTGTAATCAAAGGCTACTCCTGTCTCATCTTTGGATATGCGATCTATGACCGTATCCCGATCTAAGGTCTCATAATCCTTTTCCAAAAGTCCTTCTTCATATAGACCGTTTAAAAATTCAAGATAAGCCTTATATTTTTCCGGCTCGGCATATGCATAGAAGACCTTTCCGTCCTTATCCGCCATAAATCCGCTCGGAAGATCGAGTCCGAAAGCGGGTCCGAACATATAAGGCACGAGCTCTGCCATGACGCTCATCGGGATCTCGTCACTTTTATCGCCGTTTCCGTTCATGTCATTTTCTTTATAATATCTTAAAAGCTCAACAAAATCATCAAGAGTCTCAGGCGCTTTCATTCCGGCCTTATCAAGCCAGACCTGATTATACATAAGACAGGGCTGATAATCCTTTGAGACATTTATACCCGGAACATAATAGATATGTCCGTCCTCGGCCGTAAGCTCGGCTTTCTCAACAGGATGCTCCGAAAGCCACCCGGTAAAATTGGGCATATAATCGAAATATTCATCAAGCGGAACAAAGAGGCCTGATTTTATGTAAACCTGATTGGGATCACCAGAATCGGGTATCTTTATGATGTCGGCATCCACATCTCCCTTATCTAAGATCTCCGGAACCTTCGTCTCATAATCGTCATATTTAATGAGCGTAAAATCCGGCTTAACTCCGGCTTCCTCAAATACCTTAAGGACGATGGGCGCCTTATCTATCTCCACATTATTGTAATTCGATGTCTGGGCTAAGATCTTTAATGTGCCTCCGCTCTTTGTTATCGGAGCTTCTCCGGTATATACAAATCCCTCGGTATCTTCGGTGGCCTGTGCGTTCTTTAAAGCACTGTCGACTTTTTCGGTATTGGCAAGTCCGGTATTTTCGCTTTCATCCGCTGCTCCGCAGCCGCAAAGGCACGTAAGTGCCATTGTAAGTGTAGCTATCACAGATATGATTTTCTTTTTCATGATATTCTCCTTATTCTCCGATCCTGTCTATGATCTCCGTGCATTTATCAACATCAACATCGGCTATCGCCTTTATGAGCGCTTTGATATCTTCCTTTACCGCAGCATCATAAGAATACACCTTAAGCTTATCCCCTGCTGCCTCCATCTTATCAAGATCAAGATCCTCACAGGCGCTTCTTAAACTGTCCGTTATCTCTTTTAATCCTTCTTCCGTTATAAGAGGCTTATTTATATCATTCTCTTCTTCTGCGGGAAATACCTTCTCAAGCTTACCTATAAGATCAGAATACATTTTTATCGCATCCGGATTTAACGCATGTATCTTATCGATATCTCCGGCCTTTCCGGCTTTCTCGAGATCCTCGGCAAGATCACCTAATTCCAAAGCTCCGATCTGTCTTGAAGAACTCTTTAAAGCATGTACTTTGATGGTATAATCAGACCAGTTTTCGTTCTCAACATCTTCAGCTATAAGGCTAAGCTTATCCGGACCGGAGCGGCAATATTCCTTAAGCACTTTATTATATAATGCCGCAGATCCGAGAGCTTTTGCCGCTTTTTCGGTAGAAAGACCTTCTACTTTTATCGCTTCTTCGGCATTTTTCTCACTGCCCTCTTCATCCGCAACTTCATCACCGCCGCTATATGGAATGATCTTATCCTCAGGAAGATTTTTCTTTATCGCTTCGGTAAGTATCCTTACTTCAACGGGCTTAGGAACAAATCCGTCCATCCCGGCTTCCTCAAACAGAGCCTTTGCTTCTTCCATCACGTTCGCAGAAAGAGCTATTATAACGGGCTGGTGGATCTTATCACCTTCCGCTCTTATCATCTTCGTGGCATCTACGCCGTCTACATCGGGCATCATATGGTCCATAAAGACGATGTCATATGCTTTATCCTTTATCATTTCATATGCCTTTATCCCGCCATCCGCAGTATCAACCTCAGCCTTTAATGGAGAAATGAGCCCCTGTGAGATCGTAAGGTTTATCTCATTATCATCGACTACGAGTATCTTAGCATCGGGACAGATAAAACCGGCTTTATACGTCTTTCCCTCATCTATCTTTCTTACTTTATGATATCGTCCGTTTAAGGTGCGGACCATGGTCATTGTGGTAAGAGGCCGTCTCATAATATGGATATTATCCATATCGGGTTCGAAATCCGATGAATTTGCGACAAGTACGACTCCGGTAGCATTTTTGTTTTTTTCAAAAAATGCCCTGGCCCTATCATCATATCTTTCTTCTTTAAAGAAGAATATATCGTTTTCTCCCGTTCCTTTATAAAGGTCGATATCCTTAAGCATATGACCGTTTACGCCGAGTCTTTCCATCTCATCTATGAAGATGTGGGCCATATCGTCGTCCTCATATACGATAAATGCCCGTTTAGTATCAGCGCCTTCCACCAAAAGATCATTGCTGTCATCTATTATCTTCTGCGGAACCGAGAAATAGAAGTCCGAACCTTCTCCGTATTTACTCGTAACACCGATATCGCCGTTCATCGCATTAACGAGCCTCTGTGATATCGCAAGGCCGAGTCCTGTTCCCTCGACCGATCTGTTCCTTCTGGAATCAACCTGCGAAAAGCTGATGAAAAGCTTCTTGATATCCTCTTCTTTTATCCCTATTCCGGTATCTATCACATGATATACCATGTTCACGGTATCATCGCTTAAATGCTCCGTGCTTACTTCTATTCTTACGATACCTTCTTTTGTAAATTTGATCGCATTGTTTGCAAGATTGATAAGGATCTGTCTTATCCTCATCGCATCGCCCTTTAACTTATGAGGCATATCACTTTTTATAACGACAAAAAGCTCTACGGGCTTTCCCTCGACTCTGGTATAAAGAGCATTAGCGATATCATAAAGCTCATCAAAAGGTTCATATTCATCTTCTACGATATCCATCTTCCCTGATTCGATCTTGGAATAATCAAGGATATCGTTGATGATATTAAGAAGGTTATGCCCGGAATTCTGGATCTGAAGAAGATAATCCGTAAGCTCGGGAGTATCCTTTTCCCTGATGGCGAGCTCGGTAAGGCCGATGACCGCATTCATCGGTGTCCTTATCTCGTGGCTCATGTTCGCGAGGAAATCGGACTTCATGCGGCTTACTCTCTCAAGCTCTTCATTCGTCTTTTCCACCGCCTTTATCCTTGAGAGCGAATCGGTGGCATCATGGATGATGTATAAAGTACCCGCGAGGGATTTCTCATCTCCGAGGCTCCTTATATGTACCTTAAAGAAATATTCCCTCTCATCTTTATCTTTAAAAGTGATAACGGATCCGTTATCCTCCTCGGCATTTTCCTCTATCCATTTTTCAAGCTTGTTTCTGTCCCTGAAACTTTCGATGAGTTCATCACCCAACGTATTTTTCACCATGTCGTTTACATGGATGAGCTCGTTAAACTTATCGTAAAGGATAAGTCCGTCACTCATATCATTGGCAAAGCTGTCGAGTGACACTGCCCTTAACCTGTTCTTCGGAAAGCCCGTAATGTAATAAAGGCTGAGCAGGGATACGATATTATAAAACACTCCCGCGATCCACACCGGAAGCGTAAAACGGATCGAGATGGAGAGAAAGACGCACATGGTAAGGATAACGATGATAAACACATTATACCTTCCGCGGAACATCTTAAGACTCTTTGCCGCTCCTGTTATGAGAATGATAAGAAGGAATACCAGATTGATATAAAAGCAGACTCTGTAAGATCTGTAACTGAACAAAAGACCGGTATTCTTCGTATCTACCGCCACAAAAAAGGCTTTTCTGAAATATATCCTTTTCTGGAACGAAAATATCCTCGCTCCGAAAAACTGGCTTATGACAAGATATGTCTGATATAAACTTATGATGACAGGGCCTATAAGATATACCATTTGTTTTTTGATCCTGTCTATGTATATGACCATTACCATAAATACCGGCAGGATCCAGGCAAAAAGCGCATAAAAAAGCAGAAGCACGTTTGACGCTTCCTTCGGGCTGTGTGCTCCTGCGATAAAAATATACAAGATATCAAAAAAAGCTATCATCCAGCATAAGATGATAAACCCGGGATTCTTTTGTTTGTCGAAGAGATTTTTGATCCCGCAGAATACGGAGATGACAGAAAGTGATGCAAATATGAGCTTTAGCAATAGCATGATATCATCCCTCCGCGTAACCGCTTTATACATTTAAAATTTTAGCACATATGCCTTTTTCCGTCCACTTTTTTATTGAAATGGAGCACTTATCCCTATATAATAAACTGTATACGGATTATCTTGATATCAAACATAAAAAGATACAAGGAGAATGACTATGGGCTTTTTAAGAGACGATCCTATGGACAGCATTTACGAAAGAAAAACATACAACCCCGAAGGCGGTGATGTTTTATATGAGATAGCTCCGGATGAACCCCCGGTTTATAACGAGGAACATTCAGGTAGTGCTGATAAAGCAGATACCGACAGCAGCGCTGAGATAACCGACGTTACTGATGTCACCGGCGTTACTGAAGTCTCCGATGCTAATGATGTTACCGGTGTTACTGACGTCTCCGATGCTACTGATGTTACCGGTGTTAATGACGTCTCCGATGTTACCGATAATACCGAGGCTTCGGACAGCTCAAGTGCTTCCTATAACGCTTTTGATAACGCAGTGAGTGCGGATAACACGGATGCTGTATATAATGCATACGATGCAAATGAACCTGCTGCAGATGCGTCCGGCGCAGCTGATGAAAGCGATGCAAACACAAATACCGAAAGCAGCTATGATACATCTTTCATGGATGATAACGGATCAAGGGGCGGCGAAGAATTCGATCATTTCCAGGGTCTTCTTAATTCGGTAAGACAGTTATATGTAAGTTCACTTAGCGCAGCATCGGATGCAAAAGATGAGTTGCGAAGCGAATACAAAGATGCGATCCGCGAAAAAGACGCCACTATAGATGATCTTAATGACAGGATCAGAAATCTGGAAAACAGATATGAAAGATCTGTTTCGGAAAATACCGAATTAAAAGAAGCACTCGATAAGGCAAAAGGCGAATTAAAAGATGCGATCGAGCGCGCGGAATTATCCGAAGGCCAGCTTCAGGCAAAGGAAAATGCCTATATCCTTCTTGAAAACGAAAAAAGGAATGCGACGGAGCGGGCCGATAAATTCTCCAAGGAAGTCTCGGGATTATCCGTTGAGAACAGCGAGCTTGATAAGACAAACAAACGCTTAAGACGCGAACTTGATGAAAAGAATGCAAAGATCACTGCTTATGCATCCGAAAACGAAGAGCTCAAAAAGGCCATTGCCAATGTCCGCTCTCTTGCGGAATCCGATATGAAACAAAAGGAAGAACTCATCAAAAAGAGTGTTAAGCTCGATTATGAAAGAAAGCTCTTTGAACTTGAAAAAGAATTAAGAGACATTCATGACAGAAAAGGCAATTCCTTAGGAGCCGAAGTCAACAGACGAAGGGACATGGGAAAGGATCCTTTAAGCAATGCCTCCTGGCCTCAGAATAAAAACAATCAGGGCAACGTACATAATATAAATATCTGACGCACTAAAATATTAAGATCCCGGGATCACATTTGATCACCCGTGCATATTCCGCTCGAACGGAATATGCATAATGGCTTTGGAGTGCTGAAAAGTATTAAAAAGAGACTGTCAAAACGCAGTCTCTTTTGTATATTACACTTTTACACATTTTTAACAGCCAAGGAAACAGGCCTCAAATATCTCGTCTGTTAGCCGTAGACCACAGTGCAGTATTAACTACACGTTTTTACTGATAATCCATTCGGAAATCGACCTATCAGTTTTCGAAATAAATTACAACGGATT
Source organism: Lachnospiraceae bacterium (assembly GCA_003446735.1). Lineage (GTDB taxonomy): Bacteria > Bacillota > Clostridia > Lachnospirales > Lachnospiraceae > UBA2882. The sequence goes on from DMCJ01000167.1 coordinate 14,670, forward strand.
AGCCTCTCCATATGCTACAGCTGCATCATGAAAATCATCAGAACTGACATCTGAAAAATACTGCTGTCTCCACTTGGTATAATCCGATTTTTCTCTTATAAGAACAGATATAAAACGCTCTGTTTCAATCGTTCCAAGTTTTTCTATTAGACAACTGATACCTCTATCCATAATTTCTGTTGTGCTTACATTACTCACCGTCGTCATAACTTAGCACCTCCCATTCTCTAATGAACTGCGTAGGATCCATAATCTGTATTCGATCCGTTTTATATTTTAATAATCGGTCATCTGTCGATAAAAAATAATCACTTCCTGCCAATATAATTTTACCACAAATGGTCGGATAGCGAAGCCCTTATGTTTTTCATCATTAAGCAGTGACTCTCTTTACTTCGTTTGGCTCAAAATAACTACCGCTGACAGGATCAAAAGTATCCCTGATCCCGACATGAATGATAACGGCTCGGAAAACACCACTATTCCGATCAAGGTCGCCACCAAAGGTTCTATAGTGGCTATTATTCCTGCTTTGCTCGCTTCCACCCTCTCAAGCCCGAGCGTATAAGCCAAAAACGGGATCACGGCAGTGATCAAAGCCGTCAGGCAACAAAACATTATCAGGTATCCTAAATCCGGTGAACTTGAAAACTTATTGAACATATCTGCCGGGCGGCATATAAACCATGAACCGATCGCCGCAAATATAAAGGTATAAGTCGTAACTGTATACGGCGAATATCTGCGCAATGCTATCGTACCTAAAATGCTGTATAATCCATATCCGATCCCGGATCCGAGTCCCACTAGCAGACCCACCGGTGTCATTCCTCCGCCGGAGATCCCTGAAACCAAAACACAACCTGCAAACGCCAACGCCAGAGCGATCAACTTCCTTTTGTCCAGTTTCTCATGAAAGAACAGTATCGACATGATCATGATCCATACCGGTGAAGTATAGAGCAGGATTGCCGCAGTTGAAAGCGACATCATCGTGATGGCAGTAAAATAGCAGACCGTAAAAAACAGGAT
>DMCJ01000052.1 GCA_003446735.1 Lachnospiraceae bacterium
ATATCCCGGATATATCTCATAACGACACATGCGTTCGCAAATCATACGACATCAATGTCACTGTTCATTTCTTCATAAAGGCTGTCATTTAATATCTTTATATAAGTTCCTTTAACGCCTGAACTTTTCGTCACAATAACGTCAGCGCTTTCCATTTTTCTTAAAGCGTTTACAATAACACTCCTTGTTATTCCGACTTTTTCCGAAAGCCTGCTTAAGATTATGACACCCTCGCCGCTTCCTTTTAGCTCATTTATGACACAGGTGACGGCATCTTTCTCCGTCTGGGACAGACTTGAGAAAGCACTTTTGACATATCTTCTGTGTCTCTTTCTTGCCGCATGCTCCTCATGAACGCTTCTTAGCATCTCAAGCCCGACAATACTGGCTCCGTACTCGGTCAGAATGATATCATCGATTTCGAAGCACCCGTCTTTTTTATATAGGAACAAAGTCCCGAATCTTTCTCCCGCCACAACTATAGGGGAGATCTCGGCCCACATAACCCCGTTCCCCTTCTGTTTAAGGCCTAAAGTCGTCAGATTTATATTTTCCCTCGTACTTAAAACTTCCAGAAAACGATCATTTATCTCATCCGGAAGGAACGTCCCGACACGTGTGTCGGAAAACTCTTCAATAAGAAAGCCGTCCTCCTGATCCGACAACCCCAATATCTTGCCTTTTTTGCTCACAACGAAGACATCTGCCCCTAAAACGTCATTCAAAACGTCACAAATGTCATTAAAAGCAACTTTGTTTTCCCTGTTGTCATGCAGCAGACGACTTAATTTTCTTGTCTTATCCAAAAGGATAACATCACTCATAATGCTTATGACTCCCCTGTCACAAATGAAACTCTATCAACCTCTATTTATCCTTTTTGTAACCGCATTTCTCATCGGCACAGATAAGCTTATTCCCGCGGATAAGCAGCGCATTGCCGCACTTCGGGCAGATCTGGCCGCTCGGTCTTTGCCATACCATGAAATCACATTCCGGATTATTCTCGCATCCGTAATATATCCTGCCCTTTTTGGTACGTCTTATGACAACATCTTTTCCGCATTTGGGACAGGAAACACCTATGGTTTCAAGATAAGGCTTGGTATTTCTGCATTCCGGGAATCCGGGACATCCGAGGAATTTCCCGTAAGGGCCGTACTTTATGACCATGTTCCTTCCGCATTTATCGCAGATCACATCGGTCTTTTCATCTTCTATCTTAACGTTTTCAAGTTCTTTTTCCGCATTTCTGACAGCCTCGTCAAGATCGGGATAGAAATTTTCGATTATGGTCTTCCAGTCAACTTCGCCCTCTTCAACCTTATCAAGAAGCGTCTCGAGATTAGCCGTAAAGCTGACATCCACGATAGTGGGGAAAGCTTCCTTCATTATCTTATTGACAGCTTCTCCGGTCTCCGTCATATAAATATTCTTCTTTTCCTTGGTGATATATCTTCTTCCAAGTATCGTGGAGATCGTGGGTGCATAAGTCGAAGGACGGCCTATGCCCTGCTCTTCAAGCGCCCTTACCAGACTTGCTTCCGTATAATGTGCGGGAGGCTGTGTAAAATGCTGTTCACTGTCAAATTTCTTAAATGACACCTTTGTCTTTTCGTCGATCCCTTTTAAAAGAGTATTATTTTCTTCCTTTTCGTCGGAATCGTCATAAACCTTTAAAAATCCTTCAAACAAAAGCTTGCTTGCGGATACGTTAAACCTGTATTTACCGCCGGTTATCGTAACGGAAGTATTCTCGTAAACCGCCGGAGCCATTCTGCTTGCCGCAAACCTCTTCCAGATCAGCTGATAAAGTCTTAAAAGATCTCTCGAAAGATCGTTCTTTACCGACGCAGGTGTCAGATTGATATCCGTAGGCCTGATCGCTTCATGAGCATCCTGGATCTTCTTATTGTCTTTCTTTACGTTTTCAGTCGCAGATATGTATTTCTCGCCGAAATTTTCCTTTATATATGCAGCTGCGGAATTAGCCGCCTCATCTGACACACGTGTCGAATCGGTACGCAGGTAACTGATAAGACCGACAGTTCCCTGTCCCTTTATCTCCACGCCTTCATATAACTGCTGCGCAAGCCGCATCGTCTTCTGGGTTGAGAAGTTAAGCTGCTTGGATGCTTCCTGCTGAAGCGTTGATGTTGTAAAAGGAAGAGGCTGTTTTCTGGTCCTTTCGGATTTTTTAACGCTCTTAACGGAAAATGCTGCGCCTTTTAATTCCTTTATTATATCATTAACTTCTTTTTCGCTCTCGGGAACGATCTTCTTATCTTCCGTTCCATAGAATGATGCGATCAGCGGCTTTTTTTCTCCCGGGATCGCAAATTCAGCCTGAAGCGTCCAATATTCCTTTGGAATAAAAGCGTTGATCTCATCTTCCCTGTCGGCGATCATTCGAAGTGCGACAGACTGAACTCTTCCCGCCGAAAGCCCTCTTTTGACTTTTGCCCAAAGAAGCGGCGAGATCCTGTAGCCCACCATCCTGTCAAGCATTCTTCTTGCCTGTTGTGCATCAACAAGATTGATATCTATCTCACGCGGATTTTTAATAGCTTCCTTAACCGCATTTTTCGTTATCTCATTAAAAGTGATCCTGTAAGTATTCTTATCGGAAAGCTTTAATGCCTCGCAAAGATGCCACGAAATAGCTTCACCCTCACGGTCCGGGTCGGTCGCGAGATAAACTTTATCGGCTTTCTTTACTTCCTTTCTTAAAGTGGCAAGTATGTCACCTTTTCCTCTTATTGTAATATATTTGGGTTCAAAACCGTTTTTCTCGTCAAAGCCCAGCGAACTCTTGGGAAGATCCCTTACATGTCCGTTACTTGCTATGACCTCATAATTATTACCCAAAAACTTTTTGATCGTTTTAACCTTAGTCGGAGACTCGACTATCACTACATTTTTTGCCATAAACTTTTTCCTTCTTATTATATGCACCTTTTTACAAAGTGTAACTATACAACAAAAAAATCTCCTTGTAAAGACAAATTATCATTTCATAGGTAAATCCCGGCCTACAGCGGTTTTACGGCAATTTCCAATAGATGCACGTGTTATTTTATCGTATGTGCCACAATATGTTGATTTTTTGAACATGAATTTTCAATGGCAATTTTCCTGCATATTTATCCTAAAATCGATAAAATATGTGTTAATTAAGAACTTTTGCAATTTTTTCTTGCAAAATCTACATATATTCGAACGGATTTTTGTACAAATACAACTGAATAATCAACTATACCAATCGTTATTTGAAATCCCATATGTAATGTTAAATCGCAAAATGTTGTAGTTGTTATACAACACCCGATTTATGCGGCTTTCCGACAAAGGTCCAATAATTAAATTTCGCATGTTCTAAAATCATACAACAACATATGGATTCAAATCCCCCATATATTGTATAGCACCCTTTCTTTATTTCTTCCATTTTATGTTCAAAAAAAATCCCTCCGCTATTCTGCGGAGGGATAAAATATCATATCAAATAATTCGTCGTTACAAGAACAGATCTAAGATCAGGTCTGATATCAGAACGGAGATCCTACACCGCCACCCATAAGATTCTCTGTCATCTTATTGGGATTCTGAGCGTACTGGATACAGTTCTCACGTGAGATCTTTCTCGACATAAACAACTGCATCAGGTAATCATCCATCGTACACATTCCTTCTCTCTTACTGGTCTGAATGATGGAGTTGAGCTGATGGCTCTTACCCTCACGGATAAGGTTCTTAACAGCGGCATTTGCATGCATAACCTCGAACGCAGCCACACGACCGTCCTCATTGATATTCGGTACAAGCGTCTGTGCTATGATGCAGACAAGAACCGATGCAAGCTGGATCCTGATCTGCTGCTGCTGGTGAGGCGGGAATACGTCGATGATACGGTCTACGGTAGATGCGGCGTTATTCGTATGCAGGGTCGAGAGCACAAGGTGTCCGGTCTCGGCTGCGGTAATAGCGGTAGCGATCGTCTCGTAGTCACGCATCTCTCCTACGAGGATAACATCGGGATCCTCACGGAGTGCTGCACGAAGTGCGTTTGCAAAACTTTCGGTATCCTGACCTATCTCTCGCTGATTGATCATTGACATGTTATGTGTATGCGAATACTCGATAGGTTCCTCCAGGGTAATGATATGTGCATCTCTTGTTTTATTTACCCTGTCAATAATTGACGCAAGTGTCGTTGATTTACCGGAACCGGTAGGACCGGTAACAAGGATAAGTCCTCTTTTTCTTGTGTGAAGATCGATAACCGACTGAGGTATACCGAGCTTTTCTGCCGTAGGTATCTCCGTGGTGACGGTACGTAGGGCAATACCGATACAGCCTCTCTGCTTAAATACGTTAACACGGTATCTTCCTATTTCAGGGAACGAAACAGATAAGTCGAACTCACCTTTTTCTTCGAATCTTTCCCTCTGCTTGGGCTTTAACATATTAACCGCAAGTTCAAGCGTATCGTTAGGCTCAAGAACCGGATAATCCAGTTTTGTCAAATGTCCGTTAAGACGGATTATGGGAGGTAATCCGACGGTAAGATGGATATCGGATGCTCCTGCATTATATGCTATAGTTAAAATTTCCTGTAGTGATGGCGCTGCCATTGCCTTCTCTCCTTTGCCCCAAAGATTATCGACAAAAATCGCCGACATTTATATTATACCTACATAAGATTAAAAGCGCAAGAAAAAAAGTACCTTCGCACAAATACCCCGCCTCAAAAAAGTGACACGTTTATCGGTTTTAATCTCCTTCTGTAAAAAGTGTTGTCATTTTCCGCAAAGCCCTTATAATCCAGAGCCGTAAGAGCCGATATCACATCCGCCACGCTTATCGCCTTTTTATTCTTTTTTTCATATTTTTGCATGATATCTTCTATAGAAGTATATGTGATATCCAGGCATTCATATATCTTGAATTCTTCTTCGGTCAGGTACTTTTTTGCATTTTCTCTGTTTGACATCATTATATCGCTCTTCGTTTCATTTTCTTTCATGCTTTTATCCAGCGCCTTGGTTAACATAACTTTTCTGACATTCTTCATTTCATCTTCATCATTGATATCTATGCTTATGGTCTGTTCATCTTTCCCATTTTCCGTCACATGCCTGTTCTTGTTATCCCAAAGCCTGGCATAGATCTGTTTTTGCGTTCTTTTCTCAAGCAGCATTACCTCCATATTCCTTAATTCCTGAATAAAGACACCAATGTCATAAATCGGGTTCGCGCCCTGATAGATAAGACGATTACATCCGTAACTAAGCGGATCGGATATCCTTCCGGGAACGATATATATATCACGTCCCTGTTCGAGAGCTGACTGGACCGTGATGAGTGTCCCGCTTTTTTCCATAGCTTCAACTACGATAAGAACATCGCAAAGACCGCTGACTATCCTGTTCCTTTTAGGAAAATTCCCCCTGCGCGGGAGTTCGCCGGGAAGAAATTCACTTATCATCCCGCCACCCGATTCTCCTTTGCACAGTCTGCTGTAGAGTTCTTCATTTGTTATGGGATAACAGACATCAACTCCGCATCCTAAAACTCCAAATGTCGCTCCTTTATTCATACACGCAGATCTTTGCGCTATCCCATCTATGCCTCTTGCAAGTCCGCTTATCACCTGAAATCCGTTTTTAGCAAGAAGACCGCCGAGAATGATAGCCATGTCAGATCCTAGATCCGTGCATTCTCTGGAACCTATTACAGCAACAGATAACCTGTCTTCTCTCGGAAGATTCCCCCTGTAAAAAAGCCCTTTCGGCGGATCGCTTAAATCTCTTAATCTCGAAGGATACGCGGGATCATCGTAATAAACGTACTTTACTCCCTCCTGTCTTAATTCTCCGCCGATCATGCTTTCATATATCTTTTTTAACACATCCGGTTTTCCGGCGCCCTTATTTGCTTCAATAAATTTTTCCATTGACATATTTTGTCCTCCTGTCATTTACTCAGGATCCCGCGATATCCGGCGGCTTCGAGCATATGTTCCTTTTCAATAAGATCCGATCCCGCCAGATCAGCTATGGTCCTGGCCACCCTCATCATCCTGTGAAGTCCTCTCATGCTCATCTGCTTTTCGTTATAGACCTTTTCGGTCAGTTCCTTCGCTTCAGAAGACAGAACACATATCCTCATTATGTCCTTTGCATCTATGCGCGCATTAAAGCAATCTTTTCCGTTTCTTTTTTGCTGTATCTTCCTTGCTTCGCATATCCTTTTCCTGATCTTCTCGCTTTTCTCTCTTTTTCCGGCTTTGCTAAGTTCTTCATATTTGTTATTGGATACACTGACACATATGTCAATTCTGTCCATAAGAGGTCCCGAGACCTGTTTTCTGTATCTGGAAATATCTGTATCCGTACATCTGCATCTCTTTCTGTCAGGATAATATCCGCACGGACATGGATTCATAGCTGCAACCAGCATGATATCGCAGGGATATCTGTAATTTCCGTTTTTTCTGTTTATGGTTATCTCCCCTTCTTCAATAGGCTGTCTTAAAAGATCCAGCGTAGGCCTCTTAAATTCAGGAAACTCATCCAGAAACAGTACGCCGTGATTGGCAAGTGAGATTATACCGGGCGACGGGCAGCTCCCACCTCCGACCAAAGCCACGGGAGTGATCGTATGATGGGGATTTAAAAACGGTCTTTCGGTTATAAAATATTCCTTCTCGGTAAGCAGGCCGGCAACCGAATATACAGTCGATGTATCAAGCATCTCTTCTCTGCTCATAGGCGGTAATATCCCGCATAAAGCTGACGCTATCATAGACTTTCCGGTACCGGGAGGTCCCGAGAGCAAAAGGTTGTGAAAACCGGCGGCAGCGATCTCAGCTGCTCGTTTTGCCGTATCCTGCCCGACTATATCCTCAAAGTCATGACACTTGTGTCGTAAAATTTCAATCTTCTTTATATTATTATTTTTTACATCCTCAGAAGAATCGTCTTTTGTATCTGAAACATTCGATTTTATTGCCTTTGGGATAACGCCATCTCTCAGGTATGCGATAGTATCTTCCAGGGAACTGACACCAATGACATTTATTCCTTCGACACATCCCGCCTCTTTCACATTTTCCGCAGGGATGATACATTCCGTCACACCTTCTTTTACGGCGGCTATGATAATCGGAAGAACTACGTTAACGCCTCTTACATCCCCTTTTAATCCGAGCTCTCCGATGATGATCCTTTTTTTGTCGTCTTCGCCCTTTTCCGGTATGGCTCCTATGCACCTTAAAAGGCAGACTGCCATAGCCAGATCAAAGCCCGAGCCCTGCTTCCTAATACTTGCCGGCGAGAGATTTATAGTATATCTCATCGGCGGAAGCGTAAATCCGCTGTTTTTTATCGCGACCCGCACCCTGTGCGAAGCCTCCTTTACTTCACTTCCAAGAAATCCAACCATATCCAGGCACGGCAGCCCGTTAGACATATCAGCCTCAACGGTAACAAGATAACCACCGATCCCGTAAACGGCACCTGTTAATTCGCTATTTACCATATTTTTCCTCCTTTACAACTTCGAAAGACCAAAATAAAGCCGTAATCTCCC
>DMCJ01000162.1 GCA_003446735.1 Lachnospiraceae bacterium
TTAAGAAATTATCATATCATATTAGAGCGTACCGGAGATGCCGCAGGTGTTGAAGGCTGGTGCCGCCTCCTTCTTTACAAAGAGAAAACTCCCGAAGAAGTTGCCCTCGGATTCCTTCACTCCAAAGAGTTTGAGAATAAACAGTTAAGTGACACCGAATATGTGACCATATTGTATAAGACATTCCTTGGAAGAGAGCCTGAAGAAGCAGGACTTAATTATTGGGTTTCGCTGATTCAAAACGGCAGCATGACCCGCGACGAGGTCGTTAAAGGCTTTGCGGATTCACCTGAATTCAGGGCGATACTATCCAGATTCGGATTATAAAAGAAAAACAGATCAAAGATATTCGAGATGCGGTTCCATCCTTCCCGTACTTTCATCGACATCTATAACGATGTACGAAGGACGGCGACCGTACTGTCTCGGATAGGTTAAAGAGCCGGGGTTTAAGACAAGGACCCCGTCTTTTTCTTCTATGACAGGCATATGTATATGGCCGAACATTACAACGTCATAACCGCCGGCTTTAGCAGCTTCAACGAGCATGTCATAGCCTCTGTGAACTCCGTATGTATGGCCGTGAGTTACCAGGATCTTATGCCCGGCAACGGATATCTCCTCTTCCCTCGGAAGATTCGAAAAGAAATCATTATTTCCCGTTACTATATAAAAAGGGCAGGGCGCAGCCTCCGAAAGGATATACTCACTCCCTTCGGAATCTCCGCAGTGGATCACCATATCTATCATTCCCACTCTCTTTAAGACCCTTAGATAATTATCATTATGTCTGTGGGTATCACTTACCAAAAGTATACGCATTATATCAAAGCCTTTCCGAGAGTTCCTTATACATTAAACGAAGAGCGTTTCCTCTGTGACTTATCGCATTCTTTTCTTCGGGCGATATCTCGGCGCTGGTCTTTCCGTATTCGGGAAGGAAGAAAATAGGATCATATCCGAAGCCGTTCTCACCGGCGCTCTCATATGCTATGCGCCCCTCCATCACGCCTTCTGTTACTATCTCTGATCCGTCTTCAAGGACCGCTGCCATGGCGCAGACAAACCTTGCGGTTCTCTTATCATCGGGCACACCCTTAAGCCGCTCTATTATCTTTGAATTCTTATAGGAATAAGGTGTATCCTCGCCTAAATATCTGGCCGAATATATACCGGGCTCGCCGCCTAAGGCATCTACCACAAGGCCGGAATCATCAGCGAGAACCGCGCCTTTTGTTATCTCATGTATGACGCGGGCCTTGATAAGGGCATTTTCCTTAAACGAAGTCCCGTCCTCCTTTATCTCGACATCTATGCCCGCTTCCTTTAAAGTCTTTAAGTTAAGATCCAGATCCTTTAAGATCTCGCCGGCCTCTCTTGCCTTATTGGCATTTCCGGTTGCAAATATCATTTCCATCACATTTCTCCCGCCAGAGCTCTTATCGCAGGGAACATAAGAAGCTTACTGTTATCCTCAAATATTATCCTTACAGCCGGTTCCACGGCTTTTTTCAATCCTTCATCTTCGCACTTTACCGCCTCGGCTTCATAGCCTGCAACTTCATATGCGTTGCATATCCTTATGGCGGCATCTAAGGAATCAAATTCCGGTATATAAAAATCATCGTTATATTCTACTTTGATATGGCCGTCTTTACTATCCTTTGCGCTTAAATCCGGGTTACTTACCTTAAACTCCACAAAAGCATCTGCCCTTACTTCATTTGCATCATCCACGGAACCGTTCCAGATAGCAAAAACATCCCTTTGCAAAAGCTCATCTTTGCTTTTTTTCATATCCTCGGGATCGGGGATCACTTCTTTTTCATCGTATGCTATGACAAGTCTTCCCGTCATATCTTCCATCCCGGCAAGATCGTTTTCGGAGATGCCGGACTTTGTATTTTCCTCTGCGCTCTCTAAAGAAGGCTCATCACTTTTTTCATTTTTACCCGCTTTCCTGCTCGAAAGCGCTACGACCAGAACAAACAGGACCGCCATGAAAAGACATGCCACGGCAAACAGCTTTTCCGATCTGTCTTTCATGTCTGTCCTTCCTTCTTCCTTACAGGCTTAGGTCCGTTAAACATATAGAAGTAGGTCTTTAACATACCGTTGTAGATTTTTCTGTTCTTATCGGCTTTCCTGCCCACATATTTCTCCGTATCCTCGTAGGAGCTTACGACATACATCGACCATGTAGGAAGGCCCCTGTATGCTTTACCGAGATCCGAATAGATCTCCGGAAGATCTTTTTTATCCTCAAGTCTCTCACCGTAGGGAGGGTTTGTAATAATAAATCCGTATTCCTTATCCGATGAAAGATCCTTTACCGGGAATGTATCAAATCTTATGAGCTTCTCAACTCCGGCAAGATGCGCATTTGCTTTTGCGGCCTTTACGACCTCGGGATCGATATCGGATCCGAAAAGGGATGTTTTAACATTAAGATCCACATTCTCTCTTGCCTCGTCAAAATACGGATACCAGAATCCCTTCTTAAAGATATTCTTCCATTTCATCGAAAGGAAATCCCTGTTCATGCCGGGGGCCATATTTGCTGCCATCATGGCTGCCTCTATGAGGAATGTTCCGCTCCCGCAGAAAGGATCAACAAGTATCCTTTCATCTCTCCAGGGCGTTAAACTGATAAGCCCGGCCGCAAGATTTTCCGCTATGGGTGCTTTAGCCGTAAGCTTCCTGTAGCCTCTCTTATGAAGGCTCTCTCCCGTCGTATCGAGCATGACCGAAACTTCATCCTTATTAATAAAGACCCTTACCGGATAATTATCTCCGTCCTC
>DMCJ01000196.1 GCA_003446735.1 Lachnospiraceae bacterium
GACCAAAATAAAGCCGTAATCTCCCACAACAAAAATACATACCAAAAAGGCTCATACGATAAAGTTCATATGAAAAAATATCAGTGATTGGAAAACAGCAGTCTGAACGACTACCAAATGAAAAAAAAATATTTCTATAAGCGTGTGATGCTCATGATACACCCTTAATGGGCATATGTCAAGATGATTATCTCTCGCTCGATCTTAAATATTTCTCAAGTTTCTTTACGCCTGAGGTAAGTATCATGACTATGGTCAGGTAAATGATCGCAACGGCGATAAGAGGAAGGAATGCTTCATATGTGACACTCCTTATTATATCTCCGCCTTTTGTAAGATCCATAAGTCCGATATAACCGCTGACGGAAGTTTCCTTTAACAAAACGATTACCTCGTTAGCAAGGGCAGGGAGTACATTCTTTACGGCCTGAGGAAGTATTACGAGCGTGAAAGTCTGAATATAGGAAAGTCCGAGGCTTCTTCCCGCCTCAAACTGGCCTTCATCGATGGACATGATACCGCCTCTTACGATCTCGGCAACATAGGCTCCGGAATTGATGCCGAACGCTAAGATCGCAACGACTACCTTGCTCATCGAACTCGTGGCAAATATGACATAATACATTATAAGAAGCTGGACCATCACGGGTGTGCCGCGGATGACCGTCAGATATGCTCTTGCGATAAGATCAAGGAACTTTAATTTCCCTGTCTTATCTCTGGTCACTCTGATTATAGCGATCAGAAATCCCAGTATAAGCCCGAGCGCAACAGCAAAAAGGGTTATGAGGAGTGTATTCCCCAAACCCTTTACTAAAAACATGTATCTGCTGTCCTCTATAAAATTCTGAGTAAATTTTCTTCCAAACTCACCCACGAACGACTTACCTCCGGATAATCCTTACTTCCTTACTATGATGACCTGAGTAGCTGTGGTATATGGCTCGGTAAAATCGATGTTCTCTTTTCTCTCATCGGTAACTGTCATGCCGGCCGCACCGAAATCACATTTACCGGAAGAAACTGCCGTAATGATGGAGTCGAATTCCATGTCCTCGATAACGAGTTCATATCCGAGCTTGTCGCAGATAGCTTTTGCCATGTCGGCATCAATACCTACGATCTCATTGTTTGAATAATATTCATAGGGCTCGAAAGCAGCGTTCGTAGCCATCTTTAAAGTTCCGTTGGGATACTCGGTCCCTTCGGGTGTAACATAAGGGCTCTTGCCTTTTCCTTCATCTCCGATGTAGTTGCTGACAATACTGTCAAGAACTCCGTCTTTCTTTAATTCCTTAAGAGCTTCGTTGAATTCTTCTGTAAGAGATTTATTATCTTTGCTTATGCAGATCGCATAGTCTTCAACGGTAAATGCCTCATCTAAGATCGTAAGATCATCGTTTTTGGCAACAAAAGCCTTTGCGGGCTCATTATCGATGATAACGCAGTCAACCTTGCCCTGCTTAAGCGCAAGCACCGCATCGTTTCCTTTATTGTAACGTTCTATCGTTGAACCCTCTTCCTCATAATCGGAAGCGTAGATATCGCCCGTGGTACCGAGCTGAACTCCGATAGTCTTTCCGGGCAGATCATCTGCCGAAAATACTGTATTAGGGGCAGCGCTGCTACCGCAAGCTGCAAGCGTTGCAGAAAGAGTGATTGCTGACACTACTGTCATTATTTTCCCGAACTTCATGTAAATCCTCCTAAATCCATCTGACAGAGTAAACCCTCTGACATTAATCATTATGTGCTTAATTACTGCATATTATCTGCACACAACTTTGGAAATTATAACACATTCTACTATGAATGTCACGAAAATTTTTCCCTTGTTAAAAAAAACAAAAACTGATATGATAAAATTGTTTGTACACAAGATATGGCAGATAAAGAAAGGAATGCTCTATGATCTTTAAATGTAGCAGCTGCGGTGCAAATACTGTATGGAATCCCGAAAAACAGGCTATGGTCTGTCCGCATTGCGACGGAGTCGAGACTCAGGCCGCTAATCCTTCACAGATCGCAAACTGCCCTTCCTGCGGAGCCCCCCTTTCACCCGGCCAATATGTAAGCGCGATGAAATGTCCGCAATGTTCTTCATATCTGATCTTCGAGGAAAGGATCACCGGGGAGCTCACTCCTCATCTGGTCCTGCCCTTCATGATATCCAAAAAACAGGCCAAAAATGTATTATGGGAAACATTCGGAAGTAAGCTCTTCCTTCCCGGCTCCTTTTTAAAGGAAGGATCTCTGGATAAGATGGAAGGCTCTTACATCCCGTTCTTTTTATACGATTATTTCTGCAATTACAACGTTTCGGCCATAGGAAAAAAAGTAAGGACCTGGACTTTAGGTGATACCGAATATACGGAAACATCCACTTTTGAGATCAGGCGTCAGATGCTGGCAAACTTCTCCCGCATCCCCGTTGATGCTTCTCTTGCCATGCCCGATGAACAGATGGACCTCTTAGAGCCTTACGATTACAATGCCATGAAGGCCTTTGCTCCCAAATATCTGTCCGGATTTGAAGCAGAATATTTCAGCATTGACAGGAACACTTTGGAGCCGCGCGCAAGAGCAAAAGCAAAAAATGACGCTACTGTCATGGTCAATCAGACGATAACAGGATATACAAGCGTCATAAACAGAAATGACAACTGCGACCTTAAGATAACCCAGGAAGCCTATTCTCTGCTTCCGGTCTGGAACTATTATTATCATTACAAAGGAAAGAACTACCTTTTTCATTTAAACGGGCAGACCGGTAAGATGGTCGGAAAAGCGCCCATCTCGATTCCAAAAGTCATCAGCTGCTCTGTAATAATGTTCATCGCCTCCATGATAATATGCTTTTTGTTAAACGGAATAATTGAGATGGGAGGTTTATTATGAAAAGATATTTAAAGCATTTCCTTCCCATATCGATCGCAATAGCTGTCCTTTTTATAATCTATCTGATCCTTTTTATAGCAACGGGACAGTTCGATACATATTTCGGAAACGGCTCTTCCGGCACCGGCAATAATGACACTAATGTCACAATGAATACCGAGCGTCTTACCGACGAACGGGTATTCGATTATGCGGACATTCTTACTTCCTCCGAAGAAGACGAACTTCGAAAGCTTATCGCCCAGAGGGAACAGGAAATTCACTGCGATATCGTCCTTGTCATAATAAGCGATGAGAACTACGCTTCCGACAATGCAATGATGAATTTTGCCGATGATTTCTACGATAATAACAAATTCGGCTATGACAAGCCCTGGGGAGACGGCGCGCTCTACCTTGATAACTGGAAGAATTCAAGCTGGGTTAATCACGATACGAGCTATTGCTGGTTCTCAACATGCGGACGCGTCGAGACAGCCTATTCATCGACAATGATAAGCGATCTTATCGATGACGTTAATTACTATGTAAATGACGATCCTGTCAGAGGATATGAAGAATATATCAATTCCCTTTCAAGAACGATGGCGGGCAAGACATTTTCCCTTACGCCTTCAAACAGCAGTACTATCCCGCTTAAGGCAATGCCTATAATTTCTTTGGTCGTAACCGGTGTTTATCTTCTTATTTTCTTAAGGAGGAATGTCGGGAGCAGAACAACGACTCCCACGACTTATCTTATAAATAAAAAACCGGAGTTCCCGGTTTATGTAGACAGATTTTTAACGAAGCATGTCACCCAGCGCCATATCGAGAGAAGTTCCGGCAGTGGCGGCGGTGGTCATCACATCAGCTCAGGCGGCCACTCTCACGGCGGCGGCGGCGGACGTCACTGAT
>DMCJ01000185.1 GCA_003446735.1 Lachnospiraceae bacterium
AAATACGAAGAGCTTCCAAAGGATATAAGATGGCATATGATAGGTCATCTTCAGCGTAACAAGGTAAAATATGTCGTAGGCCGCGCCTGCCTCATCCACAGTGTTGATTCTTACGAACTGGCAGAAGAGATAAGTAAAGTAGCCGTTAAAAAGGGCGTTGAATGCGACATTCTGATCGAAGTTAACGCAGCAGGAGAGGAGAGCAAATTCGGCGTATCACCTTCTGAATGTGCTGATCTTGTAAAAAAGATCGCTCTTTTACCTGCCGTTCACATAAAAGGCCTTATGACTGTCGCTCCATATGTTGCGGTTTCCGAAGAAAATTTTGAAGTTTTTACACAAATTATGCAATTAGGGGTTGACATAACAGACAAAAACATCGATAATGTAAATATGAATGTTTTTTCTATGGGTATGTCCGGGGATTACGAGACTGCCATTAAATGCGGTGCCACTTATGTAAGAGTCGGTACAGGCATTTTCGGGGAGAGAAATTACAACAAATAATTAGTAGCAAGGAGGTCTTAGAGAAAAATGGCCGGAGTAATGGATAAGTTTTTAAACACTTTAAAATTCGACGAAGGCGACGGGGATGAGTTCTATGATTATGAAGATGATGAGGTAGAAGAGGTTCGCTCCAAAAAGCCCGCCAGAGTAGATGAGGACTTTGAGGATGATAAGCCTAAGAGCAAGCCCGCAAGAAGCGCTCGCTCCACATCCGTTAAATCAAGAAGGGTTAATGCAGGCGGAATGGAAGTATGCGTTATAAAGCCTACTACGGCTGATGATTCCAGAGAGATCACGGATACACTTTTAAATAACCGTACCGTAGTATTAAATCTTGAGGGAGTAGATGTAGATGTAGCTCAGAGGATAATTGATTTTACATCAGGCGCAAGTTATGCGATCGGTGGAAATCTTCAGAAGATATCTCATTACATTTTTATCATCACACCTGCAAGCGTTGATATATCGGGTGATTTCCAGCAGATACTTGATTCGTCTTTTAATCTTGACGGATCCATGTGATCATATTGATTTTCTTAAGCCGGAGATGGTTCGCATCTCCGGTTTTTTTATATGCCTTTGGCGTGTCATTTTCATTGCCATATTACCACTGATAATGTTATAATTTATAATAATTTTTATTAATCGGAGGCATTATGAAAAAGCATTCTTATATCATATTAACTTCTTTGTTTTTATCCCTCGGCCTTATCATATCCGGCTGTGCAAAAGAAGAACCAAAAGAAGAGGTAACAATCTCATCTGATCTTAAGGATAAGGTAAGAGACGATCTTTCCGGAAAGAATGATCCCGTTCCAAATACCGAAACACAGACTTCAACCGAAACAACTACAACCGTAACGGAAACGGTTCCTGCTATCGATCCCGCTCCTTCGTATGAGATCAATAACGGAAGTGATACAGGAATAGATACAAGTGCTGCAGATGCCGCTGCGGGAAAGTTTGACAAAAAGACTGTTGTCGGTATGGTTACCGATGAGGGCGGTATCGAAGATCAGTCCTTTAATCAGAGCGCCTGGGAAGGCCTTCAGTGGTTCTCGGGCACTTCGGGATGTAATGTGATCTTCCTTGAGAGTAAGACAAACGACGATATGGAAAAAAACTTCGAGAAGCTGGCTAAAGATGGGACCACGCTGATCTGGGGAATAGGAAATACATCCGGAAAACCTCTTTCCACAGTGGCTGCAAAATATCCTGACATAAAATTTGCGATTCTCGATAACGAAAATGCTTCACTTGGCTCTAATATGACCGGCGTCACATTCAGATCAGAAGAGCCCGGCTTTATAGTAGGTTATATAGCCGGAGCTGTTACCAAAAGCAATAAGGTAGGTTTTATCGGAGGCGTTCAATCTGCATCCGTTGACAGATTCCGTTACGGATATGAAGCAGGCGTAGCCTATGCAGGCAAGCAGCTTAATAAAAAGATCACCGTAAACAGCGAATATGCCGGAAGCTTCTCTGATACGGATAAAGGTTATGCCGCTGCAGATAAGCTCTATATAGACGGAGCTGATGTCATATTCCATGCTGCCGGAGGCGCCGGAGTAGGGGTTATCAAATCCGCTACCGAGCACGGCGCATTCGTTATCGGAGTAGATAAGGATCAGGCTTACCTTGCTCCGGGAAATGTCCTTACAAGCGCTCTTAAATTCGAAAATGTAGCCATTAAAAAGGTTTCCGGGGATATTTTAAGCGAAAGCTATATCGGAGGTTCGAATATAAGCCTTGGTCTTACCGAGGATGCCGTCGGCTTTTCGGAGAATCATTCACTTTATTCAGACGATATTTACAATAAAGCATTAAGTCTCGAAAATGAGATAAAGAGCGGGACACTACTGCCGCCTTCCGATGCAAATGCTCTTAAGGCATTTACAGAGGGGCTTTGATGCATAGTTTTCATGATTTATAAAGGAGGCTTATAATGATCGATGAATTAAAATCACTTGGCCTGGATACGGTTTCTGCTCTTAAATTCTGTACCGGAAACGAAGAATTCTACACTGAGATCTTAGAAGATTTTACCGGTCCCGATTATAACAAAGACGAGATAGATGAAACGCTTAATGCCGGCGATATGGATAATTACGAGACGATGGTTCACGCATTAAAGAGTACTGCAAAGACCATAGGTGCTACCGGATTATCCGAAATGGCATTAAAGCTTGAAACAGCTGCTAAATCAGGTGATATGGATTATATCAATAACAACCATGCTTTGGTCATGAATGAATATGAAGCATTGGTTGAATCAATAAAAAAACTGTTTTAACGGACAGTTTAACGAACCGGTTGATGGCTTTAATCAATATAAAATATTACGGACAGTTTAACGAACTTTTAACGAACTAGTTGATGGCTTTAATCAATATAAAATATTACGGACAGTTTAACGAACTAGTTGGAGGCATTTAGGATTTCATATAACACACAACCCTTCGCACGCCTCCAACTATTCGTTAAACTGTCCTTTTGCGAATAGTTGTATATAGCCCCGGCCCCTCTCCCCGGCCTTAAAATCCCCGAAAATAC
>DMCJ01000022.1 GCA_003446735.1 Lachnospiraceae bacterium
TTCCATCGTGATATCGCCGTCAATGAAGAATACGATGTCGCCGTGCTTCTTGTTTAAAACGTTTCCTATTCCGAAGCACTGGTCTCCGCCGGCCTGGATGATGATGCTTCCTTTTCCTTCAACATTTAACTTTGATGTCTCGGGCACTAAGATACCGCCGCCCTTTAATCTGTTTCCGCCCATAAACTTAAGGCCCACATTGCAGTCATTACCGATCCTGATGCAGGGATGATTTCCGGACGTTGAAAGAGTAACGTTCTCTAACGTGATCTGGCCCTTGTATCCGTCCAATATGACAAGATCCATCAGCTGCTCCCTTCCGGGTGCGCCGACTATGGTTATATTTTTGAATTTAACATCCTCAGATCCGACAACGATAGTCGAAAAACGCTCACGCATGAGCTGGCTGACAGATACTCTTGTGGTATTGCCGGCCATGAACCTGTTGTCCTCGCCGTTTTCTATCTCTTTATTTATCCTTATGATCTCTTCTCTTACGGTCGGGTCTATAACGTCAAGGATCTCGGGAGAAGGTTTGGCGGTATAATAACCCTGGATAAGATCTGCGCCCATCCTTATAAGGCATCGTAGCTCGCTTGCGGTCTCAACGCCTTCCGCAAGTGCTTTGATATCATTGTCGTGACAGAATTCGATTATGTCCCTTACAAAATGTTCCTTCTGCGGACTTTCCTGAATATTCGTAAGAAGTGACCTGTCGATCTTTACCACGTTCGGCATATATCTTAAAAGATTTGAAACATTGGAATAACCGGTGCCGTAATCATCTATGGCAAAGCCGGCGCCCATTTCCTCGAATCCCTTTTTTAGTCTTTCGAGGTCGCTGTCGTCAAGCTCGGCAGATTCGGTAAGTTCTATGACGACTCCGCCGTTTGACATCGTGATGCTATCCACCACTTTTATCTTGTCTTCTTCTTCGAGTCTGCATCCGGGAATACTGTTGATAAAGACTTTTCGGCCTTTGAACTCTTCCTTTTTCTCATCCAGGATAGCCAGGACATTTATGAAAGTAGCCCGCTCTATATCCTGCATCCTTCCCAGATTCTCGGCGCAGTCGAGTATGGAAAGGGGCGAGATCCTCCTCTCCGTTTTGGATCTCATAAGTGCCTCGTAGGCATATATGCTTCCGTCCGATGCATTTACTATCGGCTGGAAATGATATGTGAAAAGATTATTGTCAAGGATCTCTTTTACAAGAACAAGATCTTCTTCGTCGACATCCTTAGCCACTTTCTCGCTTGCAGGAAGTGCAAGTCTTCTTTCAAGTTCTTTGATCTGGAGGGCTCTTCTAAGATCTTCAAACCCTCTTGATAAGGCCTGACTCCATAATCTGAATGTTTCTGTATAGGAATCGGCTCTTTGGCCGAAATTGATCGCGGTATAACCGAAGGAATACTGTCCGAAATTAAGAGGTGTAAATATATAGCCCGCAGGATTTTCCGAATCCATCGCAGGAAGAAGCTCTTTTTTATCAAAGCTCCTGTCAAGTCCGTATTTCCCGTCCCTGGGCTTGTCGGATTCATAGCTGATGGCCCATATGATCCTGTCCGTATATCCGTCCGTGGGGAATCCCGATATCTCGGGAATATCTCTGTTAAGCCAGGAATCATTCAGGCAGATGTCGATCCTGTCGATGTTCTTTAAGTTATACATGTGTTCACAGACTTCCGCAAGGAAGGAATCGATCGAATCGCAGTTCTGAAGATCTCCCTCCATCGTATTGTGAAGAGAATAGAATCCGGCTTCCGATTCATTAGAGGACCAGTGCTCTCTCTTTAAAGACACATCTGATTTGCCGTCGCAGCCGCAGCTCTCTCCGATAAAGAGCGTTGACTCATACTCCGGCTCCTTTATATCCCTGCCGTCCATCATTTCAAGAACACATTCAACGGCATATTGTCCGTAATATTCGCCCTGAACATAGGAGCTGGTGAGGGCTTTAGGTGAATTTCGTCCTTCTTCTATTGTTCCGTAGCCGGTTATTGCCAGATCTTCAGGCACATTTATGCCCGCCTTCTCTAACGCATCCGCAAGTCCTATGGCCATGTGGTCGTTAGCACATGCTACGGCATCCGGAAGATTCTCTCTGTCATGAAGAAGATGCTCCGCGAAAGCAGCTCCTCCCGTGTACCAGAAATCACTCCAGGATATCTTATCATCACTAACCGCAAGTCCGTGATCCTTCATGGCATCCTTAAACGCTTCCGCTCTTCTTATCGAATGTCTGTGGAACGAACGACCGGATAGAAATTCTATATCTTTGCATCCGTGTTTTTCTATAAGATGTGAAACGGTATCGTAGATCTCCTGATATCCGTCTGTCCAGAAACTCTTAAAATATTCACTCTCCACGTCTACCATTATGACCGGGCCTTTATATTCTTTATGAATGCGGTCCTCGATCTTTTTGGCAACACCGGGGGTCTGGATCGTATCGCTCATCACAATGACAGCATCGAACATCTCATAATTAATGAGATTATAGATATTCGAATCTCCGATCTCTCTTTCCCTGCTTGACTGGTATTTTATGAACATGGAAAAGACGCAAAGATCATAGCCTGCCTTAAAAGCAGACCTCATTGCGCCCGTAACGAATTCTTTTTGATATGTTTCATCGGCCTGCCCGGTGAGCAGGGCGATCTTTCCTTTTTTTACCATATTTAAATATATTCAATTAATGCATTGCCTTAAGCCAGTTCCAGAAATTGCTACTGTCTACACTGCCCTTTCCTGTCTTGTTGGCCACAAGATAGTACTGGAGTCTTTTGCCCTTAAGAGGGCCGACCTGGACAACGTTTCTGTTAGTAAAGATAGCACTTGAATCTTTATATCTGGGATTAGCTTTTGTCCATTCACCGTTATAATAATATACGGGCTCCGAATCCGCGGTCGCCATATAAAATCCATAATATACCGTATATTTATCATGCTCGGTTGCATAGCTTACATTACCATTTGATTTATGATTACTCCCTACCGCAAACATGAAGCAATAAGGATCGAGATCAGCTAATTGCAATATCCTCTTTGCATAACTTGTGCCGGTCAGATCCACATCACCGTTATCTTTTGTAGGCTCTTTAGGATTCAGATTCGCAGCCTGTCTTTCCTTTATGACATTTATCACAGGATTTTTGTCGTCTAATTCGATCTTGCCCTTGGTCTTTCCGTATTCCTCTGAAAGCACTGCCTGCGCTGCCGTTATGCACGCCTTTGCTTCTATGATGTCCTGCTTTTCTCTGGCTTTATCTATATAACCTAAAAGGGCCGGAACTATGATAGCCGCAAGGATCGCTAAGATCACGAGCACCACTATCAGCTCAACCAAGGTAAAACCCTTATCCCTTTTTATTGCCTTTGTGTTCATTATGTCGATTCCTCCAGTGAAACCGTACTTCCCAAATAAAAAACCGATAAAAGAGAAGTACACACACTTCTATCATAACTTTTATCGGCATTTATTGCAAGTTTATTTATCCCGTCAGTTCACAAAACTTTCAAACTTTCAGTCGACTCTTTCGTCTCCCCAGAAGAAAAGCGCAACGGTACCGGGACCTGTATGGCTTCCTATGACCGTGCCGATATTAAATATCTGTACACTTCCGTCCATCTTAGGGAAGTTTTCCTCGACCATATCGGCCAGCTCCTTTGCATCCTCGTAACAATCGGAATTGCAGATGAAAACCTTACCGCTATAATCAAGCCCGTCCCTGGCTTTTTCCTTCATCATTTCAAGCGTGCGACGGATGACCTTTTTCTTTCCTCTTATCTTTTCTCTGGCTATAAGCCTGCCCATATAGTCGA